>CAZHCC010000132.1:0-2865 GCA_964530975.1 uncultured Candidatus Saccharibacteria bacterium | reverse complement strand
ATATATTCATTAGTCTTAGGAGATAGTATTACCCATATTCTACCTCTTTGAAATTGAAATTCGTCTCCATTAATAGTTGTAAATTTAGTTTTGGTCTTAAAGTTAGACTTATTCCATTTGACCTCAAATACTTTACCCTGCATGAATATATATCCTTTCCCAGTTCCGATAACATCCTGAATCAGTCTCCCTTTCGCATCCGAGGCGGAATATGTATTTATCCTCTGGTAAATTATTGTTTCTGTTGAGATCTGTTTCCCGTCTCCATCGAGATAAGGGGTTCCATTAAGGTTAAACCTGGAATATGTTTTTGGTATAGGGTCATATTTCCATTTTACCGAGTAATTTGAATCATAACTTCCATTTGCACCATATGGCCTGAAATGTACAGTAAATTCAGTAACATCCTTTCCTGATAAATCAATTTTATTTGAATCAATAAATTTCCATGACTTGAATTGCTCCGGCTGATTAGCCCAGCCTGTCTGTGCTGATATTTTCCATAATCTTGAAGTGCTGGTATAGGCACAATGTTCAACAGCCTTTACTTTCTCACATTGTTTATCCCTTGAATATGCAAGTTCTTTTGTATCTTTATCACGCAAATCACCTATTCGACGAATTCCATATGCCCCCATTGCAGCAAGTGCATCAGCTTTTGGATCAGTATCGGTTGCATAACCGATATGCATATATACTGGTGTATTATAATCACCAAGAAGATCAACAAAATACTTTCTCGAACTTCTCAAACTCTGGATTCTTTCTGCTTCATGCGACCAGTAAACTCCCATAAATCTTGTAATTGAAGCTTCCACCAGGGATTCATAAACAATATCCGCCTCGTTCAGTCCATATTCTGGCCTGGAAGAAATATTATTCTGGATCATTACTGCCATAAAAGGTCTTGATTTTATTTCCTGATATCTAGCTTCCGGTATCATCTCTCCAGTAATCGGATTCGGATAAAAAACAGGTTCAGGAGTAGGTGTTGGAGTCGGTATTACAATTGGTATGTCGAGGATTGGAGCAAAGACATTCAGATTATTACTATCTGAATCTTCCGCAATAGACTCAAGAGAATAGTATGTCCCGCCTAATACTGAGGTAATTATCAGCAGAATTATAATTATGAAGAGAAGAAATTTATTATTACTCTTTTTAATTTTCTTTAAAGATAATATCTCTGGCGGAGGATTTTGTATGAATTTAGCAGGGCTGAAATTCTCCCTAAGGCTTCTATCATGAAATTTAATTTTCATATTAGATTATGATAACTCGAATATAGTGAAAAAAGAAGCCTAATCATTCATTACATCATCAGGGAACTTCAGCTTTTTCTGAACTTCAAGGTTCCTAAGCAGGACCTGATCATGAGTCACAAGTATCATAGTCCCTCCAAAATCTTTTAGCGCCTTCTCAACAACTTCCTGTGATGGAAGATCCAGATGATTTGTTGGTTCGTCTAGTAATAACAAATTAGCTTTGGAATAAAGTAATTTTGCAAGTTTAAGCTTAACTTTTTCTCCCTCAGATAAAGTTCGAACCTTTCTTAATGGCATTTCTCCTTCAAATAGAAAGAAATGTAAAAAAGCTCTAGCCTCAGAGTCATTCATTTCACGGGCATCTTTCGTAAACTCGGCTAAAACGGTAGTTTCATAATCTAATGATAGGTTTTCCTGGTCCAAATACCCTATTTTCACCTGCTCGGCCATTATAATTTCCCCCTGTTTGGGTTGTAAGACACCGGCAATAATTTTAAGCAAAGTTGTTTTGCCCGAGCCATTTGGTCCCACAAAAGCAATTTTGTCCTTAGATCCTAATTCAAGGTTTAAATTATGAATGATATTAGTCTCGGTGTAGCCACCTATTAGGTTATTAATTCTGACAGAAAAGTCTGCATTAATCATTTGAGTGTCAAAATCTAGTTTAAGATTCCAACCGATTTTGCCTTTATGAGTTTGGTCCGCAACTTTTTCTGCGCGGTCAAGAATAACTGAACGGTTTGCACCTAGTTTTTTTTGTTGCCAGTTAATCAAATTCTTCGCCTGCATCTTGTCATTATCTCTATAAAGCCTAAGTTTGCTTTTTATAATTTTAGTTTTGAGTGCTTTATTCTTCTTCGAAAGTCGAGCTGTTCTTTCAACAACTAGATTAAACCGGCGCTTATGCTCTTCATGTTTCCCGATTCTTTCTGATAAACCTTTGGCAGCATCATTCAATTGGGCAATCTTTTTTTCATTCTGACGAAATCTCTCTTCAGACTGGGCTCTTTCAATATTCCTTTGCTGTTGATAGAACTCATAATTTCCGCCATATTCTCTAACCTTTCCATTTTCAAAAAGTACTATTTTTGAAACACAATCAGTCAAAAGATTACGATCATGTGAGGCAATAATAAGTATTCCCTTAAACTTTTTGACAAAATCATAAAATAAATCGATTCCTTCAAGATCAAGATGATTTGTAGGTTCATCCAGCAGTAAAACCTCTGATTGATAGACAAAAAGTTTACATAATTGAAGGCGGGTTTTCTGACCGCCGGACATTTCCAAGACTTTCTTCTCGGGATCAAGACCCAGCTTCTTCAATTCAATAAAGATCTTATTCTCTAGTTCATACCCTCCCAGTTCGGTATAAAGATCAATCAAATCTCCAAAATCATTTGATGAATCAGCATCATATTCTGTATTTTCCGGATTAGGGCTTAATGATAAATCAGGGTATGACATCCTCTTCCATACCTGGAATATTTCAGAATTATTAGATAGCAAATATATAAATGCATTTGGAACCTTAATATTAGTATCCTCAATTTGACTAAGTTCGTTTTTTAGATTAATAATATCTAATACTTGTGAGAAG
>CAZHCC010000131.1:0-2892 GCA_964530975.1 uncultured Candidatus Saccharibacteria bacterium | reverse complement strand
GATGTTGAGGCCATCGGTGAATTATATTTCTGAAAAAAAACTAATAATGCAACGACTCTTTTATCACCTTTAATGCTTGAAGTTGTGATCGAATCAATTGAAAGAGGTACGTTATTAGCAAATCCTTCATTCAACTTTAGAATTTCCTCGTAATTATTTCCTAAACCGAATTGTACTGCCTCTGCTTTTTGATTAATAGAAATATAGAAAAAAGATAAAGTAATAATTGTGAATATCAATGCCATTGATACAATAAATCTATTAATAGCCGGAAAAGATTTATTTGGAGAGGGTTCTTGATTATTCCTGAATGATTCAAGTTTTTCTTGCGGTATTCGATAATCTATTAAGTTATTCATGGGCAGAATTTACTAATTCAGAATAGGAAATTTATACTTAATTTACAATGTTTGGATATTATTAATCCAAAAAATGTCACTTAAATATAGGTTGTATAAATATTTGTGCACAAATTTGTTTTTTTGTAGTATGTATAGAAAATTCAACTGCCTAAATGAATGTTTACCAATTTAAAATACAGGATAATCATGAGTTATTGTCATGGATTACTGATTTGCCAAAACAAAATATTATCTTAGGTGACTATTTTTATTATACTCCTGATTCTTTCATTACAAATACAAATATATATGCTGATATAAAGGTTTGTCGCATACTGAATCTAACAGATCAGGAATATGCTGAATTAATTAATAAGTACTTATCTAATTCTGATTCGTCTGCAGTACAAGAGGATCCTAATGCATTTTTAAAACAAAAATACGATAAATTAAATCAAAGGATTCATAGAAGCAAAGAATACGAAGAAGCCAGAAAAAAAGTTACTAAGATTGAAGATGAACTTCATAAACATGAAAAGGATCTTCTCTCATACGATGGATTGGAAGATAAAATCAATGATGCGCAGAAGCAGGTTATCACGTATTCTAACTTTTCACGTTTTAACCTTTTGAAAGTTCATGAGGATTTGGTAAATTTAAATACCCAAATTGAAAAACTTGAAGAAGACTTGATAGGAAAGAAAATTGTAGAGATAAAAGATTCAAAAATTCAATATGAATTTGATTCAGGAAAAATTGGTCTAGCACTTGGTATTGTTGTTGGGATGGCTATATTTGGAGCTATTTTCCTATCCCTAAATACACCGATTTGGATTCCGTCTCTAATTTGGGGAATTGGAATTTTTGCCGCAATATTAATAATATTTTTCTCAAAAGTCCCCAAAGAAAGTCTCAATAATATTGAGTCCACCAATTATTCGCCAAGTGAAATTGCAAATATACTAGAAAACCTGAAAGTACAAAGAAATTCAATACTTAACCTGGTTGGAGCCAGAAATTCAAATGAATTCTTCCTGATTAAGGCAAAATATTCTTCTGCACGAAAGAATCTGGACTACATGTCAAACCTGAAGAAGGAATTATCTACAAATCTTGACACTGAAAGTCTTAAGCTGCAAAGAGATAAACTGATTGCCGAATTAGAAGTTTTGAAACCAGAAATACAGGATCCAAGTGTTTTACTTAAACAAGAAGAGTATTTATCACTTTATCGGGAAGTTGACTCACTAAAGTTGCAACTTGGAAATACACCAAATACAAATATTGTAAAAAATGACATTCCCAAAAAACTTTCAGAAATAAGAATCGAATTAATGGAAAAACTGCCTACATACGCTTCCGTCCTAAAAAATACTTTTCTGAGGTCCTTTGAAAATATCTCTCATAAGGTATCAGATTTTGGTAATACGGTAGGTCGGACAATTGCGATCGACGTAAGCCTCAGCAGTTGGTCAGTTCTTAATAAATTTGATTTATTTATAATTGAATTATCTATGGCCCAGGAAGTTTATATAGAAAACTTTGCCTTTATTCTTGACGAAATTTCTTCCTGGAACCAAGAGGAATTTGATTTGCTTAAGTCATTTCTGGACAATAATAAGGATGCAAAATTTGATATTTATATTTTGGACTACGATAGGATTTTTTAGCTCAAATTTAGTAATATATATTTGAAAATGAAATTAATCTACAAAATTTGTCTTTCATTTTTCATAATTTTGATGCTATTTATCTCCTTTGATATTAGAAGAGATAATTATGTCTATGCAGAAGAATTAGCAGATATTAATAATCAAATTAAGCAAAAAGAAAAAGAGAAACAGGCTACACTTCTAAGAATTAAAGAAATTGAAAATAATATTAAATCCCTGAATTCGAAAACTTCTAATTTAAATACTTTACTGTCTAACTTAAAAACACAAAAAAATTCATTAGAAGAGCAGATTAGTACTTTCGAAACTCAAATTTCTGAGCAGGAAAAGTCGTTAAATGAATTGTCGATCAAACTCGAAACTCGAAAAGAAGTAATTCAGAAGAGGATAAATTATCTATATAAACTTTCATACTCAAATCCAAATTCAATTTTTTCTTCTAATACTGATATAAAGGCATATTTTGACTCAAAGACTGAATCAGATTTTTCAGTCGAGATAAATAAGATCCAAATTAAGGAATATTATGATAAAATTGAAAATACTAGGCATATTAAGCAACAATCCCAAATAGATCTACTAGCTGCCAAAGATTCAATAAAAATACTTGACAGGCAGCTTGTATCTACGCAACAGCAAATCATCCAAAATGCCTCAGCTGTAGCCTCCGCAAGCCATAATAAGTCCTCACTTATTAATTTATCTAATGAACTTAATAATCAACTCAGAGGTCTAACAACTCAACAGAAAGCTTTACTGGACGCCGAACTTGCGAAGATAAACAATAATCAGCAGGCAGGTCAGCAAACACTTACATCAGGACAGTTTTATTTTATGGGGAGGGGGCGTGATCTCATAGAAGGACATGGGCTAGGGAT
>CAZHCC010000130.1:0-2909 GCA_964530975.1 uncultured Candidatus Saccharibacteria bacterium | reverse complement strand
GGGTCAGGGGGAAGTATTTATATTATCACCAATGATTTTACAGGCTCTGCAACGGGAGCAATTACCGCAAATGGAGGAAATAAAGGAGGATATAATGGAGGAGGTGGTGGTGGAGGCAGGATTTCTATTGGATATACAGGAAGTTTTTCCTGGGCAGGGCTTACTCTAGACGCTGCGAATGCGGCGACAAAAGGCATAGGGGATGGATTAGCTCTTGCCGAGAACGGCACAGTTCTTGTAGGGCCAAGAGTAATACCGGCACTTTCATCACTTGGCCAATATCAATCAAATTGCTCGACTTCAATTGCGATGTCAGGGATAGCAACAACTTCAACAGCATGTTTTAAAGCTATCATTAATGATGCCGATATCCCAGACGCCATATATCTGGAAGTAGAGATAAAGCCTATTGGCACAGCCTTTACTAATACTGCAACAATTACATCAAGCCCTATTACAAATACCGGATCGAATCTTCCTATAAGGATTACGTATAATGGCCTTACCTCGGGAACTTCCTATCACTGGCAGGCAAGATCATTTGACATATACGGGCTTTATTCTTCATGGCAAAGTTTTGGAGGAAATGCAGAATCTGCTACTGATTTTTTATATCAGATAAATACAATAGGCTTTCAAAATACGACAGCAAATGGAAATGAATCCGCAACTTCGGTTTTAATACCTTTAATTGCTTCATATACGACCCTCTCAGATCTAAATGTTAATTATGCCATCACTGGAGGAACAGCTACCTCGGGGAGCGATTACACCCTTGCAAATGGTACGGCAACAATTACTGCGGGAACAAATTCTACAAATATCTCCCTTTCAATAATTAATGATGAAATAAAAGAAAATAATGAGACAATTATTATTACATTATCAAATCCTTCAGGAGGACTTTTGGCTGCAAATACAATTTTCACATATACAATTAATAATGATGATAATGCAGGACTGGAAATTATTTTGAGCAGCGGGACAAATAATATTGCAGAAGGAGGAGCAGATGATACTTATATAATAGCCTTAACCTCACAGCCTGCATCAAATGTAACTGTAAATCTAAACTCCGATAATCAGTTAAATATTTCGCCTCAATCATTAGTATTCGCTTCAGGAAACTGGAATACACCACAAAGTATTACAATTAACGCTTTAGATGACCTTATTGCAGAAAGCAGCCATATAGGAAGCATTGGCTATACCGTTTCTAGTGCTGATGTTTTTTATAATAATATTTCCATAAGCAACACAAATGCCGATATTACGGATAATGATTTTATAAGCCAGATTGCAAATAACTCCACAGATAACACTCCTTCACCTACGATAACTCAAACAATTACAAGTCCCTCTATAGTACCTTCGATAACACCATCAATTGCAGATCAGGAAAAACCGATAATTGATAATAAATTACAATCTGATCCAAACACTATTTTGCCAATAAATAAAATAGCCTCTATTCAAAAACCCGAACAAGATACAAATCAAAATCCTTCAGCTCACAAAGACTCAATACTAAATCAGGCAGAATATTTTCTAAAGAAAGAAGCCGGATTTCTTGGGATGGCTGCAGCTGTGTCATCAATTACAATCCTAATATTTGCAATTTGGAAATTATTCTATTTGCTTATTGCCGGCGGATTTTTATACCCTTTCCTTGCTGGATTATTTATATTTTCCGACTTGGGAAAAGGTCGGACAGCAGAAGCGGAAACAAATCACAGACTTTCTTATGTGAAAATAATTGTGCTGGATCAAAATCTCAAAGAGATAAAAAACATATTAAGTAATGCTCAAGGCTTATTTAAACTTGTACTACCTAAAGGAAATTATACTTTAAATATAGAAAAGACTCATTATGAGTCCAAAGCTTTGGGATTGATTCTGGAAAAAAAGACTCAACTTACAAATACAATCACTATGTCAAAAATGGATGAATTTGATTTAAGTACACAAATTCAATTCAAGGTATTTGGTATAAGGCCTTTATTAATAGGAATAACTTTTATTTCTATACTAATGAGTTTAATCAATCTTGCGACCATAAGAACAATTTCTTCCTTTCTAATAGTATTATTAACATTGATTATATTTGTGTTTTTATGGAGATCAATCCCCAATAAAGACTAAAAATATATCCAAAACAAAATACCCGAAAGCCTAAAGGACTTTCGGGTATTGCGATCTATAATGATTTTGTCACCAGGATGAGGAAGTATCATTTTCATCACCCGTACCCTGCTCATTATCGGGATCTTCGCCAGTGGGCTCTCCATTAGTGATGACCTCTAGTGGAGTGACTACAAAAGGGCCTGGCTGTTCAATTGGATCTGGATTTTCTATACTCATTTTATTTTCTTTCTCGCTAATTGCGATTGATAATTATACTTTTTCCCTTCTATTTGTAAATGATATGGTGCTCTTGTATTGATATAAGTTTGAACAAAATCAGCAAACTGGAGGTGGTATATTCCTCTCAGGTGGTGATGCTCTTGGTTGAGCCGCAGCCGTAATACCACTTCTAATCGGGGTTCTTAATTTTTGTTAAGGGATTTTTTCCGCACTTGCCGGAGTGAATGGAGCAATGAGTATCCAGAAAACACTATTATTTTCTTTTGAATTTATAATAATTGTAATTTTACACCTAATTATCCTTATTTATCATAATAATCAATTAAGATTTCACACTGAATAAAAATCTTTGAATCTATAAAGAACATTCAAAACGAGGAATAACTTAAAAATAGAAGGAACTCTATCAATAATTTGATTAAGCATAGCGTTTACAATTGTAGGCTATGGCTATATACTATATATATGACTAGTTTTACTATAACCAAAATTGAGGATTCTAATCCTAATCCAGCAAATGGGGCCTTTCAAAACTACCATATAAG
>CAZHCC010000129.1:0-2926 GCA_964530975.1 uncultured Candidatus Saccharibacteria bacterium | reverse complement strand
CAAGTATATGTTCTTCTGCACCTATTTCTATTTCAAAGGGAGGCTTTTGGAGAAGCGCGGAAGTTTGATCAGGGGCAATATCATTATTATTAATATAATAAACTGTTCCAAGTATTAAGCTTAATGCAAGTATAGATAATACTGCGATTATACCTATTTTCTTATGCTTGATAATGCTTGATTTAATATCCTTGATCATATTATTTATTCAAATTAAACTTTTGACGGTATTTGTCAAGAATACTTATATGGGTATTTTTATTGACTTTATATCTAATATATAAATGAAGTATTCGTAAATATATATTTTAAGATCATAGACATTGATATTTATTAATTTAATATAATTTTATGCAGGGTTGGCCTATTTATTATAAAGACAGATTATATATTGCAAATCTTAATTCCAATATTGGAATAATTACATTATGGTCTCCAATACATACAATTCTTCCAAAACTTAATCAAGATCAGTTTGCTATTGGTGGCCAATTATATTCAAAACGTGGTATTAATTTTGTAATTCGAAATATTCTCGCTTATCCAAGAATCGATACAATTATTATCTGCGGATCAAACCTCTCGGGTAGTGCTGAAAGTTTGATAAATTTTCTTGAGAATGGAGTAGATGGAGAGAATAATGTTATTGGAGTGGAGAAGTCGCCTATTGATAAAGAGATTGACAGAGAATTACTTGAACTATTCCGTTCAAGAGTTCGGCTAGTCAAACTTGTTAATGAATTCAGGCCGGAAACTATTCAAGCCGAATTAAATAAATTTTCAAAAGCAGACCAAGGCTTATGGTCAGAACCTAAAACTTTTGCCGAACCGGAAAAAGTTACCGCAGAGAAATTCCCATCAGAAAAATCTCATTTTACTATCCGCTCTGGGACAATCAAAGATGCATGGGTACAGATAATTCGTCATATTATGAAGTTCGGCTCAACAAAAGGCGCTATAAAAGTAGGGAATATAAAAGAACTATTAAATATTACAACAATAATAGAAGACGAAGATCCAAATAATCCAGATATTCCAGACTGGTTTAATTTTGATAATGCAGACTTAAAGCTCTATTACAAAGGTTTCTTCTCCAAAGAAGCGGATAGTGAGGACTATAATTATGGACAGAGAATTTTTTCGCATCCTTTGGGTATTCCGAATGAGGAGTATAAGTCACCGAATAATACAAAGACTGCTGATAGTTTTATTACAGTTATTAAGAATCAGGTTTGCAATTCTGGAGTGGCTTCGTTATGTAAGACGACCCTAGATTCCAGCTTTCGCTGGAATGACAAAAATAGTTTATTTGAAGGTATTACTTTGAATCAGCTTGAGGAGGTTTATTTGAAACTTAAAAACTATAAATATGATAGAGGTGCAATTCTCTCAATATGGAATCCCTGGGTTGATAATATTTCCAGAGGGTGGCAATCAGATCCTTCGACAAGCTCAGGACAAGTAAAGTCAGGAAATGTACCTTGCATGACTCAGCTGCAATTTGCGTACCGTGAACATAAATTACATTTGACAGCTTATTTTCGGGCTAATGATATGTTTGATGCATGGCCAAGGAATGCCTTTGCGCTACGTAAACTCCAATTTGATCTGGCAAAAAAACTGGATATGAAACCAGGTCATTTAATTACAATTTCATCAATTGCACAGATTTATGAATCAAATTTTGACGAAGCTGGTAAGATTATGGAGAGATTTCATGAGAAAGCCTTTTGTCACTATGAACAGCGTGGTAATTTTATTATTGAGCTCGAGGGAGACGAGATTATCGCAAGACATACTGATACTTCAGGAAATGAAATTATGGAGGAATTTCGTATAAATGGTAAAGAACCTCGTGCTGCAATCCGGCTTGGTGATATTTTAATAGCTAATCTAGGTATAAGCGAAATCGCACATGCGCTTGACTTGGGCCGTGAATTACAGAAAGCAGAAATCGCCGTCAAGAATGGTTTAAAATATAGACAGGATAAAGATCTTGAATTATAAAAGTTTTTTATAAGCCTTTATATGTTTCATTGCCATTTTTGAAAGAGTGAATTTTTGTTCAAAGGTTCTTCTTATATTTTGCCTATTTAATTTATCTATCAATAAAATTTTCTCTGCTAAACTTTGAGCTATCGCTTCCTCATCGAGCATATTATTTCCTTGATAGGATAATTGTTCGAGGTCTTTTTTCTGAAATTTATCTACAATATATCCATTTATTCCATCGTATATAATTTCAGGGATAGCACCCGAATTCAGGCCAATTACAGGAGTGCCACATGCCATAGCTTCAATCATTACCATTCCGAAAGGTTCTTCCCAGATTGAGGGAATTAATAAAGCTTTTGCATTACCCAGGAACTCCTGCTTTTCTTGATCAGTTCTCAAAAAACCTAGATATTCAATATTCTGACCATCAATTAATGGTGAAATTTTCTCATCCCAATACTTATCTTTACCAAAACCAGAATAATGTTTGCCTGCTATTTTTAACTTAATACCAGCAAGTTTTGCTCCATTTATAGCCAAATGAACACCTTTTGGTTCAATAATCCTACCCAGAAATGCTAAATAATCACCTTCAGGCCGTGAATTTAACTCGAATTTTTGAGGATCGAGACCATTATAAATATTTGCTATAAAATTTGTTCCCTCAAAAGTCTTTTGTTGAGATAATGAAAGAGAAATCCAGTTTAAATTGGAATATCTGGGGAAGATACTTCTGTATTTCACTCCATAATTAAATGGTTCATGGTGTGTAAAAACAATTGGTATTGTACAAAGTTTAGAAAAAACAAGAGCTAATTCCTCTTCATTAGTAAAAATATGAATTAAGTCAAACTCGCCTTTGTTTGCCCTTTCAAAAACTTGTGCTATAAGTTCTGATTGTATTTGTCTTGCCAGTGTAGAGAAAACTAAG
>CAZHCC010000128.1:0-2940 GCA_964530975.1 uncultured Candidatus Saccharibacteria bacterium | reverse complement strand
ATTGTGGCAAAGTGCTGTAAACATCATTAATCTTTTAGCAATTGCTTCTACTCTTTCATCAGTCAAAGGTTCTCCATACTTTTCTTCAAAGACTTTTTTAACATCAGCTAAAAATTTCTTCCTTAATTTTTCTTTTGAAATAATTTGTTTTTTAGTCATGGTGATATTTTTCGACAGAAAAAAGTTTTTCAACTTGATAATTTAAAGACTTCGAAATTAATAATGCAGTCTTTAAACTTGGTTCTGATTTTCCGTTTTCGATATTTTGATAAGTGCTTAGTGCAAGACCACATTTCATTGCGATATCTATCTGAGTAAGCTTCTTGCGTACTCTTATTTCTTTTAGTTTATTGCGTACTTTTAGATGTATAGCTCTTCTCATATAGGTATCGATGAGACTATATATCCTCTATGGCATGATTGCAAAAATCTATGATTTCAAGGAAACTAAGAAATTTGTTTCTTCCTTTTATATCGAGAATAAGTTTAGCAGTTTAAAATTTAGAATAGATTGTTGACACTATAGCGAGCACACTATAAAATCATTTCATAATATAATCATGGGCAACTTCGGAGACTTGTTTAAAGAAATAAGATTACATAGAGGGATTTCACAATCTGAAGTCGCAAGAAGGTTAGGCATGAAAAATAATGGCTACATTTCTGACATAGAAAGCGGGAAAGTTTTGCCAGAAGAAGACACACTTGATCGATTAGCAGTTGCAATGGAAATTGACCGTGAAGAATTACTCAAAGCAAAACAAAAAGCTGCATTACAAGATATGGGAATTAGAGAAGAAAATATTTTCCTAGATATGATGAGGATTCCTATTTTAGGAACTGTACCATGTGGTACTCCAAGAGAGTCAATTGAACTAACTGATAAGTTTTTGCCAGTTCCATTTGATGAAAGAATTTCCAAGAAGAAAGATCTTTTCGCATTACAGGCTGATGGACTTTCAATGAAAGATGCCGGAATCCTTCCTGGTGATTATATTTTAATTGACCCTCATGCTTCTATTCATAACAAAGACATAGTAATTGCAACGATTGATGGAAATGCTACATTAAAATTTTATTTTAAAAGAGGTGAATACATTATTTTAGAACCTGCAAACAAAGACTTTAAGCCAATAAAAGTTAATGATCCTAGTTTTCGATTGGTAGGAAAAGTTATAAAAAAAATTACAGTTCAAGATTACTTCTAATATGAAATATTTTATTTATTGTAGGAAATCTACAGACGAAGATAATAGACAAATTCAGTCCATCCAAGCACAGGAGAATGAATTAATCGAATTTGCAAAAATACAGAAACTGGAAGTATATAAAATTCTTCGTGAATCAAAGACAGCAAAAGAACCAGGTAGAGAAATTTTTAATGGGATGCTTCTTTCCATCGAAAAGGGAGAAGCTGAAGGTATTATTGCTTGGCATCCAGATAGGTTAGCCAGAAATTCTGTGGATGGAGGAAAAGTAATTTACCTTATGGATACAGGGCTTTTGAAAGAGCTCAAATTCCCAACTTATTGGGCTGATAATACACCTCAAGGAAAATTCACACTTGGAATGGCTTTTAACCAATCTAAATATTATGTCGATAACCTTAGCCAAAACGTTAAAAGAGGAATTAGAGAGAAGCTTCGCAATGGCGAATGGCCGTCATGGGCAATACTAGGTTATAAAAATGATTTACTAAAGAAAACAATTATTCCTGATCCTGAAAAATTTGATTTAGTCAAAAGAGTTTTTGATACATATATTTTAGGCAATTACACATTACAAGAAATTGCAGATATGGCTTACAAATGGGGTCTTCTTGGAGTAAAAGGAAAACCTCTTTCTAAAAGCTCAATCCAAAGGTTACTTTCCAATCCTTTTTACGCCGGTATCATGGTTTACAATGGAAAAAGATATTCAGGAAGTCATAAAAAAATGATTAGTATGGGTATATATTTGCAAACCCAAAAAGTCCTCAAGAAAAATGGAAAGCCCCAAAAATTTAAGAAAGAAAAGAAAGTATTTGCTTTTACTGGAATTCTAAAATGCGGAGAATGTGGATGTACTATTACAGCAGAAAAACAAAAAGGACTTACTTATTACAGATGTACTAAGAAGAATGGAAATTGTAATCAAAAATATTTACGAGAAGAATTATTAGAAGAACAAGTAAGTGAAGTAATGGATTCTATCTCCATTGATGATAAAACACGAAATTTGATGCTTCAAGCATTAAAGCAGTGCAATAAGCATGAATATGATTTGCATATTAATAGCTTAAAGTTTTGGCAAAATGAATTAAATAAACTTCAAGCAAAAAAAAGAAAACTTATCGACCTTTATACTGATCAAAAAATTGATGAATTAATGTTTGAAGAAAAAAGAATAGAGATTGAATGTGAAGAAAATGTTGCAATGGAAAATTTAGAAAGGTGCAAAGAAGACGGAAATAAGTGGATCGAACAAATGGAAAGACTGATTATTGTTGCTAATCAGGCATTTTGGGCATATAGCAAAGGTGACAACATCGACAGGAGGTTACTGATCAATATAATCGGCTCGAACTTTATTTTAATGGACAAAAAGCTGCATTGGGACTGGATCGAACCCTTTGACATACTAGCTAAAAACAAGGGAAGTTCCGAGTGGCGGAGAGTGAGGGATTTGAACCCTCGGTTCTTGCGAACACACGCTTTCCAAGCGTGCGCACTAGACCACTATGCGAACTCTCCGAGCAAATAGATATTACCCTCACTTGCCATAAATATCAAATAATTTGATTGAAAAAAGTCTCCTATAATAAATGCTTAAGGTCAAAATTCGCTGATGCTTCGGCATTTGCCAAAATCAATTTTAGAATGTAACATTCATCTAGGCATTCGGGAATAGCTCAGTGGTAGAGCAAGCGGCTGTTAACCGCTGGGTCGTGGGTTCAAGTCC
>CAZHCC010000127.1:0-3000 GCA_964530975.1 uncultured Candidatus Saccharibacteria bacterium | reverse complement strand
GAAACCATTTATCAGATGGGCGCAGATGAGAAGCAAGACTATAATCCAATTGAAAAATACCTCAAAGTTAACGAGATGATGAGGAAGGATTTCAAAAAAGAAGAAATCGCTGGATACATGAATGAAACTGTAAAAGATATTGAGCTTAAACTCCAAGCATACGAGACAATGTCTGAATATCTAGAATATATCGGATGCGAAGGCATATATACACAATTAGATGGAAGAGAAGATCAAATACTTAGACTTACTGATTCTAAAAAAAGATTTAAAGATGGCAGTAGTCACGCAGCATTTGAGGGTTATGCAGATTCTGACGTAGATGATTTAATGATGATTTCATTTGATTATATACGTGATCAATTTGAGGGTAAGGACTTCAGACTGATATCTAATGGCAGGTCTGCTGATAATTTTTTATTTGGAAATAAAAAAATCTGGGAAAATTTCAGGGATAATCATTTTGAAAAGATTGAGCCAATAAACGAAAAGTTCAGAGACTTTAATCATGATTCAGATAATCTTATTGATGAACTTCAGGCTAGGGATGCTGAATGGAAAAATGAAGCTAATGGACCACTCAAGTTTAATTTAAATAAATCTAGCGACAAACTACAGGATTTACAGGAAGACAATAAACCTAAGGACTTATTAGAAAAAGCATTGAATGCACTCAATAGTGTTAACACAGATAATGAATATTTTAATGAAGAACTCCTTGATATCATAAAATAAATCAACAAACTCACTTATGAGTTCAAAAAACAATTAGGAGCATAACCTAGTGTCCGGCAAATTAATTACGCTTGATACGGATCAAGTAACAAAACAATTCATTATTAACGGTGACATTTTAAGTATCACGCGTGTTTTCAGGATGATGTTTAGCCTCAAGAAGATTGGCTACCAACTAATAGACAATAGTTTGATATGCACTTTCGCGTCTAATAATCATGAGAAAATAATCAAAGATACAATAACTATTTTAGACAAATTTAATATTGAATTTGTATACAGTAGCCGCACTGACGAGGCAATGGAATCCTTCATAAGAGAGCAAGAAAGTTTTGGTATATTTTCTCATAGAGCCAAGGAGATACGTGATGATAATTTTAAAAACGATAAGCTCCTATCAAGAGAATTCAATGATTTCATAGAATCTATTGATAAAAATTTAATTAGAACCTTATATCCTCTTCAGCTACTTTCTGCGTACCACATGGCTTTCACGCAAAATACTTGTAACTTTTCAGTACCCGGTGCAGGTAAAACCTCAATCGTATATGCGGCCTTTGCATATCTTAAGGACTCAGTTGATCTCCAGCGTCACGTTGATAATATTGTTGTCATAGGGCCCACTTCATCTTTTAAGGCTTGGGTAAATGAATTTGAAAAATGTTTTGGCAGGAAACCTACCTATGTAAGACTTTCATCGGTAAGCCACGAAGAAAGAAAAAACCATCTTTATTCTTCCAAGCCTGCCGAATTAACCATATTGAGTTACAATATTCTCGAACGCTATGCAGATGATTTGTCTAATTTTATGATTAAAAACAAGACTATGCTAGTAGCTGATGAGGCTCATTATATAAAGAACATTGATGGGATTTGGTCAAATGCTTTGCTTAAATTTTCACCAAAAGCTATATCAAGAGTAGCTCTCACAGGTACGCCTGCTGCAAATGGATATGAAGATATATACAACCTTTATAAGTTTATTTGGCCACAGAAATTTGAAAAAATTATTGGTATGAATTATGCCAGTCTGAAATTAATAAAAACAGAAAAATTCAATGCAGCTAAGTTTGAAAGACTATCTGAGAATATTGCTCCCTTTTATATACGTATTAAAAAGAATGATCTAGCGCTACCTCCTGCAATAGATAATAAGCCTATATTGGTTAGTATGTCAGAAAATCAAAGAAAAATTTACGATATAATTGAGTCTAAATATGTTAAAGAGTTTAGCAATAAAAATGATAAAGCTCTTAGAGATATATTCTCTAGAGCCAGACTTATAAGACTCAGACAAGCAGCAACTAACCCTGGTCTATTAATAAAACCACTAGACGATTATTATCATGAATTAGGTATGACAGATGATATAGGATTCACGGATAATGATATTACCGATAGCATCAAGCATCTTATTAATGACGAGGTACCACTTAAATACAAAACCGTACTTGATTTAGTTAATAAAATTACAATAAACAATAAAAATGAGAAGGTATTAATCTGGAGTATTTTTATCAATAATTCTAAAGGATTAAAGAAGTACCTCGAAGAGAATGGAATCAAAACAGAATTACTTATTGGTGAAATTGATGTACCTGAGAGGGAGTCAATAGTTGAAAGATTTGATGATTCAATTAATACAGATTTTAGAGTTGTGATAGCAAACCCAAGAGTTATTGGAGAATCTGTTTCACTGCATCATGGTTGTCACAATGCAATATACCTTGATATGGACTACAACGCATCTAGTTTGGTGCAATCAAAAGATAGAATACATAGAGTTGGCTTAAAAGAAGGCACTCTCACAAACTATTATTATATTGTGAGTAAAGATTCAATTGACGAAGTTATTAAACAAAAGCTTGATGGGAAAATTGAACTCATGAATAAACTAATAGATAGTGATATTCCTTTATTCTTAAATAACACATCTGAAAATGATACTGCTGACTTAGTAAAAGGACTTTTAAGTGATTACGCTAGACGATCTAATTAATTACCCCCCATGTTACTTAGGAACTGTAGATTACTTTTACGATTTATATACTTTATTTGAAAAACAAAAAGACTGGAAAAGATCTGACCTTGATAAGTATTTTCAAAATAAGATTTATACTTACCCGTATATAAATAAAGCATTAGACATGTTAATTTTTTCTGATATTCTCGCTGAGAAGAAAAATACTATTGCTAGACATAATTTTATATATTCTAAATTGGGAAAAGATAATCTTCCGAATGTAATATTACTGTCTTTTTTCA
>CAZHCC010000126.1:0-3001 GCA_964530975.1 uncultured Candidatus Saccharibacteria bacterium | reverse complement strand
TCATGGATGATTGCCCCTATCCTTAATTCCATTATTTCCTTTGGAGACATTCCAATCGATATAGCATAAGCTTCGGCCATATCAGCAATTAAACTTCGATGTTCGTCAGTTTCTAATTCGGTTTGTTTTACCAAATCCAATAGGACAGATGCAAAGTATGTAAGATTAGTATCACTTTCACTTCTCTCAATATCACTGGAAGTAATTGCTATTATATACTTTTTACCATCCTCCACATAAGCTGACAACAAAGTACTGACCGGGGAAAGAAACCCGCTTAAATGCTTTAATCTATAGGCAATACGTCCCTCATTAATCTCACCATTTAGAATACGACTTATTAGTTGTTCAACTTTAACAATATCTTCCTTATTAATTATTTCCGCGAAAAGTTTTCCGAAGTTCGCATCAATTTCATAACCAATCATCAATGATAATGCATTATTATGATAGTGAACTCTTTTCAGATCATCTAAGATAACTATTGGCTGAGCGATCTGACCGAATAATCGATCATGTGGCTCAATAGAGATTTCTTTAAGTTGATCGCTGACTCTTTTTTCACCAACAAAATAAATTCTTGTATTACGACTGTCAGGTCCCGTAATAGACAGGCATGATTCATTTCTGAATTGCTTAACTTCATAAAGTAGATCATCTACTCTTTTAATAGCCTTTTTTAATGTCTCGTCAGGCAAAACAGTAGCAGCAGCAATTGATGCTGACAATCTTCTCTCACCCCCAATTATCTGTCTATTTAAATTTCTCTGTACAGTCTTCAAACTCTCCTCAATTTGCTTGGCATTTGAATTATATATTAGCGCGATAAATTCCTCTCCTCCATATCGCCCCTTAATACTATCTGGCAGTTCTGTCCTCAGCAATTCGCCCATAAAACTGATAACATTATCACCAGCCGAATGTCCATACCTATCATTTATCCTTTTAAATCGATCTAGATCAAACATGGCAAGCACAGGAGGCAGATACTTCCCCGGCATTAATCCTGATCTGTAGGCTTCCTGAAACTGAGTAATAATTCGTCCGGCTCTTGGGTCAAAACCTTCTCTACGTAATAGCCCTGAAAGCATATCAGATGATGCTATATGTTCACGGGAAATTAATGCTGCAAGCGAAGAACTTGCAGATCTGACAAGCCTTATATTCACTTCAGTCAATTCTATACCTCCTGGCAAAATCATCTCCCCATAATCTTGTCCGGCGACACTTCTCAATGTAAAAGAAGTTTCATTACTGTCGGTAATACGGGATTTTCCATTCACTATCAAATCAGGTGAATGAATATCCCTTACAATAATTGTAGGTATAGCACCCAAATGCTTTGCAACTATATCTATTACAAGTGTCCTTGAATCAAATGAGGGTTGTAATTCTGCAAGAACAACAGGCAGCTGATCTGCCGCCTCTTCAATAGGTAGCCTGCGTAAGTAACCCGCATAGTCGAATACAGGTGATGAAGTGTCTGGAGAATTTACATGCATAATCAATATCGGTGATTATATTAAGTAATAATATTTTATCAATATACAGACCAAAATCTTATTAAATACCACAAAAAATATTGTCCGGCATTTGCCGGACAATAGAAATTAAAAACTGGATTAATTTACTTCAAATAAATTTTAGTTGTCCATGGTTTCCAGCCCTGTTCATCATAGATTTGTTTTGCAATTCTGATATTTGTATCAGGATTCAAAAATTTCCTACAATCGCCTCCAACTCTTTGCTTTTGCCATCTACAATTTAATTGGAATACTCCGTAATCATTAGTTCTAGAAATTGCCCATGGTCTATAACCTGACTCCATCTTTGCAATAATCAAGGCTTCATTACACTTGTTTCCAAATACGGCACAAATCTTATCCTGTATCTGCTCTTTAGTATATTGGGAACCTGACCAGTCTTTTGAATTACCTGATATAATTTGTTTTACAGGATTAGAAGCCGGCCGAGACGGTTTTGGTTTTTCAATAAGTTTAGGTGTAGCAAGTGAAGCTTTATTAGTAACAAACGGCTTTAGATTTATAGTCGACATAATAACTTCAAGTTCTTCTGTCCTATCCTTTGCAAATACCGTACTTGTGGGTAATAAGACTACAATAATAGCAATAAATATAAAACTTTTTGTGATTGTTTTTGACATTTTAATGTGAAAATAAATGAATGAAGCAGTAGTTAATAATTGATATAACTTAGTTCATCATTTGTTATTTAAGGTATAGGATTTTAGCCCTATAGTTGTATTATATCATAATATCGTCAGAATCACCTTAGTTTAGCCTGAGAAATCGAGATATTGAGGGATTTCTGCTTATCTTGACAAATCCCTGTTTCTACGGTTTTTTGGCAGATATTTGAGCAGAAATTAAAGCTTAAAGTAGTTTACTTAACTATTTAAATAGGATTTCCTATACTGATTCATGCTCAAACGCTTTCTCATATTTTTTTTAGTTATTATACTTCTCAGCACTCCTGCATTAACTTCTGCACAAGAGTATAATAGCCAGGACAGTACATATAAGTTGATATTCGATGATAATAGCTCAGGTTTCTCGGGTAATGATACAAGATCGATGGATCAAGCTAATGAAACAATACTTATTGGAGGGTTTGAACCATTTGATATAGGTACAGGTAATACAGCAAGTGGGTATAAACTGAAGACTGGATTGCAACCTACCTTTGAAGCAAATGTTGCTGAAGTAAATACTATTACAAATACGGATTCAGGAATTAATTTTTACAATAAACTGCTTTTTCGGATCTCACCAAATAATAATCCTACAACGGCGGACGGTGCTAGATTTGCCGTGCAAGTTTCTGCCGATAATACATTCGCTACATTTAAGTATATAAATCCTACAAACTTCCAGATAGATACAGTCACAAACTCTAACCTTTCAACTTATTACCAGCCTTGCGCTCAAACACTTGCAGGAGTCGCCGATGAGACAAGATGGGATTGCGGTACTGTCATTGG
>CAZHCC010000125.1:0-3035 GCA_964530975.1 uncultured Candidatus Saccharibacteria bacterium | reverse complement strand
ATATACGCGACTCCATGGCCTTTGCGTATATCGTCTATAATCATATTTTCCAGCAAAGTGGTCTTACCTGTACCGGTTTTACCAATAATATACATATGCTTCAGACGATCCTCTCTTTTGATACCAAAAATGCTTTCTGAGTTTTTGTATAAAGTTTTACCGAAAAGTGTATATTCCTTCCTTTGTTCTTCAGTCATCCACTGCTCAACAATTGGAAGATTTTGAGGCGCCTCAAGATTAAGTCTTTTACCCCATACAATATTTGGAATATTTACGTTCTTATTGGGTAAATGCCAGATGGTTGCAAGTTCCAGGGTATTCAGGATAAAGGAGTTCTTGCTTGGTGTATGGTTATTGCATGCTTCTATAAGCTTTTCTTTGCTGAATACACCAGGTTCGGTTGCTGTAAGTATATTGCCGCTTTCTCCCGCCAGAATGCTGAATGATGAATAAAAAAGACTTAAATTCATTTTGGTATTGCTTAGCAGACGCATATTGGTGTTAAAGCCTAAATGCCTTACTTTTTCCTGGATTTGAGAAATTTGTGATCGATTATTCTGACTTTGTGAGGTTCCCGGCTGGGTTTTGCCCAAAGAGTCCATTTGGTATAAAGCGGAATTCTGCCAGCTACCATCAGTTGGAGTTATGATTATTTGAAGCCAGAAAATAGAATTCGGGTCCTGGGTTCTGGATATTGCAGAAAGTATTGAAGCTAAAGGATCGACATCACGGAATTTATCCGCCGTTTTAAGAGGCAAAAGCTGGTTTTTGGATGGCACCAGTTCATAAATAAATTGTGTTTTGAATTTGAATGGAGGCGTTTCTGTAACCTGAGCTGTAGGATACTGGGCAAGTACTTGATTGGTAACTGTAGCTAGATCCTCATCCTTCATCGCAATAATGAAATTAATTCTTTGCTTTGCAGACAGGATATTTAGAGAATATGAAATCGACTCTCCAGAGGAAAAAAAATTGAATATACTTTTTTTCTTCGCACCAAAAGCAAGGCTTGAGAAGAACGCAAGCGCTTTCTCATAAGTGTATTCATTGCTTTTAGGTACTCGGACAGATAAGTACTTCACAATTCATAATACATTATATTTGAGGGTGAGGTAATAGTTAAAAGTCCAAAGTGGTGAGTTATTTTTTCTTTTTTTCTATAAGGTCTTCACGTCTTAAAATTATCTTTACCACAAAGTAAATAATGAAAAGTATAATTAGAAATTCTATTGTCGACTGTACTATTACACCCGGCTTAAATTCTGTTTTTCCTATAAAAAAATTCCACCCGGATATAGGCCCAAGGGCTGGCAGGAAGAAATTCATTATAACGCTTATGATAGGGGTAATTAGCCCATCCACAATATTTTTTACAACGGTTTGCGTCGTATTACCAATAACCAAGCCGATTGCAAGCCCTATAACCGCATATTGGCTAAGAAATTCATAGAAACCTGCAAAAACACCTTTTTTCTTTTCCTCTTCCTGTCCAGCTTCTACAGCTTCTTTTGTTGAGTCTTTAATTGACTCTACTACTTTATTTTTAGTCGCTTTTTCCCTAGCCATTCAATTATTTTAACATAGAAAATTATTAAATATGGGAAAAAGCATTTCGATTTGGAATTTAATCTACAAAAGGAGTAAAATATCTTGTCCGGAAAAGTTCTTAAAGAAATCAATTTGATCCAACATTAATTGATTGTGCCACAAATTGTCCGGCTCCGTGGAGTCTGGTCTGCGTGGTAATTTTTGGTATCGGGATCATTCTGTTACCATCTTTAGTGAAGTTTCGGACTTTTTTAAATTTTTGCAGTATGTCATGGTTCGTCAGGCTCACCATGACATAAATATGTACAATTTCTTATCATCAGAATTTTGAGTGTCTTAATAGAACAATGTGTCATTATGAGCTAAGTGGTGAGGAGACATAGTCGACGTACCATGATGAAAGATAATTCAATACATCGTGTCAGATGTGGGGATTATAATCTAAATTCTCTTTGAGCTATAATTAGTATGTGCAAAAGATATTGCTTTCGCTAAAAACCGTATTTTACGGATTTACATATGTTTCACGTAATAAATGGACTTGGAAATATATTACAGGTGCAATATTTGTAAATTTTATTTTATTTATATCCCTTCTTGCTGCCTCTTCTTTCTTATTAAATTATATTATAAATGCAATTCTTTCCTTATTTAATATTGAGGTAAACAGCGCGATAGGCCAGTTTATAACCGGTATTTCAATATTATTTGGTATTATTCTTGCCTTATTTTTATTTGTAATTCTGGGAAATATTGCTAATGCTCCGATTTATGGTGCTATGGTAGAAAAGTACCTACAAATTGAGGCAAAAAACAGTGTTTTTGTGCAAAGAAGTTTTTTGGGAGAAATCGGATATTCACTACAATTTGAACTGAAAAAACTTATTATACTTATTTTAATTTTAATATTAACTCTATTTATTAATTTAATACCTTTAATTGGCCAAGTCCTTTATATAATTCTTTTGGTTATTCAATTAATACTTTATGCGGGATTTGATTTCTTTGACGGTTATCTTTCAAGATTAAATTTAACTTTAAGACAAAAAGTAAAATACATTATTTCTGATCCCAAATATAATTTCCCTTGTCTTGGTATATGTGGTTTTCTCGTTACAATACCATTTCTTAATATAATAGTTTGGCCGTTTTTTATTTTAAGTGGGCTGAGATTGGCTTTGGAGGGCAAGGCGGTGATTAGGGAGAAGTAGTGGGGATTGTATCGAATTAGAGTACCGGGTACCAAAAATGATGTAAATCGGAATTTGCTTTGGGAAATGTCTAAACTGTATTACCTAGACTGAATTTTTCTAGAGATTGATGAAGTATTGCATCCATACTAAATACTGGGAACCAAAAATGATGTAAATCATTTTTGGCGCGAACGGCAGGAATCGAACCTGCGGCCTAGGCCTTAGGAGAGCCTCGCTCTATCCTACTGAGCTACGTCCGCGTTTGCAAAGTATACACTAGATTAGGTGGAATTG
>CAZHCC010000124.1:0-3035 GCA_964530975.1 uncultured Candidatus Saccharibacteria bacterium | reverse complement strand
AGAAATAAATCTGGATGCAAATATTTTATGTTTGGATATATCTCTTGATGCCCTAAATGTAGCTCGAATAAATGCTCAAAACAATTACTTAAATAATATTGAGTTTGTAAATGCTGATTTCCGTTCTTTTGATTTTGAACAATTTAAGAATCTTATAATATTAGCTAATTTACCCTATATTCCTATGAATAGGAAAATTGATTCAAGTGTTTATAATTTCGAACCGCATTCTGCACTATTTGCAGGTGAAAAAGGTACTGAACTAAATGATAGTCTAAAGCAAATAGCTTCTGAACTAGGAAATCTACGACTCTTTATCCTAGAAGAGGATAATGGAAAAATTATTAAAAATCCCGTATAAAATTTGTCAACTATAGAGTATATTGCCTGTATAAATATTCAAGTTATTGTCACATTTGCGTTTAGGGAATATACTAACAAGTAAAATGAATAATATAAAGACAAAAATTGTCTGTACTATAGGACCAGCTTCTTGGGACGAAAGTGTTTTAAGAACATTAATAGATACAGGTCTCACTGTAGCCAGAATAAATGCCTCATTTGCGGATGCTGATGAGATAAAGAGAGTGACAAAATTAATTCGGAGTATATCTGATAATGTAGCAGTTATGCTAGACCTAAAAGGGCATAAAATTAGAATTTCAGATATAGGAGAGCCAAGAGAACTTACTGCCGGTGAAGAGATTATCCTGAACACTGATCCAAATTCAGAAAATATTTCTGTAAGTTATATGAATTTGCATAATGATATCAAGGTTGGAGCCCCAATTTTGATAGATGATGGTAAAATCAGACTTGAGGTCAAGAGAATCGAAGGGACAAAAATATACTGTGAAGTAAAGAACTCTGCGATTATGAAGAGACTTAAAACTGTAAATGTACCTGGTACTTACCTTTCGTTTGATCCTCTTACTGAAAAAGATAAAGTAGATATTCAAGCCGGCGTCGAGGCCGAGGTTGACTTTATAGCTGGATCATTTGTTCGTGACGTAAATGATGTTATGGCTATTAAAGAGAAAATTATGGGAACTGATATCGAAATAATCGCTAAGATTGAAGATCCCCTTGGTGTCAAAAATTTCGATGCTATCCTACAGAGTGTCTATGGAATTATGGTTGCTAGAGGTGACCTTGGTGTTGAATTACCATATGAACAAATTCCAGTTCTCCAAAAAGAATTTATCCAAAAGTGTAAGACAGTTGGAAAACCGGTAATCGTTGCAACACATATGCTTGAATCTATGACAGCAAGCCCTGCAGCAACTAGAGCGGAAGTAAATGATGTGGCAAATGCAATTTATGATGGTACAGATGCTATAATGACCTCTGCAGAAACCTCCACAGGTCAATATCCAATTGAAGCAATAACAGTCATGGCGAATATTGCAAAGTATATAGAGCCAAGAACCAATGTATGGGATTTCAAAGTTAATTCAGAAAAGGTTAAAGCACAAAATCAAAAAAACAATGATGACGTTGCTGACAGAGCAATGGCTATTGCTCATGCAACATATGAAGTATGTCAAAATATTGAAATTAAATCTGTAATTGTAGTATCTAAGAGCGGATTTACATCAAGAATTCTTGCCAGACATAATATTAAACAGCCAATTTATGCATATACTTCCAATCAGCGATGGGTACGTAAATTAGGAATGTCAAAAGGGATATATAGTTTTGCAATAACAGAATTAAGTTCTGACCGTGAGCAAGCTGTTAAACAGATTCTAGAGCATGCCAAGTCAGATAGAATCATAAAAGAAGGAGATTTAGTTGCATTGGTTATCGGTTCTCAAATGTTTTCAGGGGTTAATGCAAGTACTTTAGAACTCCAGAGAGTTGGGTAATCAGACTAAAAGTCTGGACTAAAAAGTCCCTATCTGATACTATCTATAAGATTAAATAACATGTCAAATATTGCGGTAATTAAGCTAGCTGGAGCTCAGCACCTTGTACGAGCAGGTGATAAATTCGAAGTAAATAAACTGGATTTTGAAGTACAAAAGGATATGTCAGCTGATGTACTTATGAGTACAAACGGTGATAAGCTACTTCTTAAAGAAGGTGATGTGAAGATTAAAGTACTTGAAAACAAGAAGGGTGATAAGCTAAGAATTGTAAAGTTTAAAGCGAAATCCAGATATCGTAGAGCTCAAGGGCATAGACAGCATTTATCACTAGTAGAAATACTTTCTATAAATGGTGAATCTAAAGCCAAGAAGACTGTTGATATAGTGAATGAAGAACCAAAACCTTCAACAAATGCAAATAAGTCTGAGATCAAAAAAATAGTTAAATCAATCAAAAAAGGAGAAAATAAATAATCTATGGCACATGTAGTAGCAGCTAAAGCAACAGCAACACAAAAAAGTAATAGAACCGGTAAAAGAAGAGGCGTCAAGGCATTTGGTGGATCTAGTGTAACAGCTGGTTCAATAATAGTAAGACAATTAGGTACCAAATTTCTTCCTGGTAAAAATGTAGGTCTTGCAAAGGATTATTCCATCTATGCTAAGGTGGATGGAGTTGTTAAATTCACACAGGCCACTAAATTTAAAAGAGGTAAGAAAATTATTAATATAATACCTAAGTAGATTTTAATATATACTCTTTAAAGATCCCTAAATCAGGGATCTTTTTTTATAATTACTTTTAGTGAACAAGATAATTAAGGAGTACAATATAAATTCCCCTATTAAAAAAGTATGGGATGCTTTAACCAATCCTGAAACAATTGAGCAATGGGGAGCGGGTCCCAATCCCAAAATGCGTGCTCAGACAGGCTCAGAATTTAGCTTATGGGGAGGTGCAATTTGGGGAGAAAATACAGAAGTTATCAAATATAAAAGACTTGTACAAAACTGGTATGGGGGGAAATGGGAAGAGCCTTCAATTGTGACGATAAATCTTTTTAAGAAAGGAGATAACAGTACTTTGGTTAAACTTATTCATACAAATGTGCCTGTCAAAGAGGTAGGAAGCTTTGATATTGGGTGGGATGAGGAATATTTCGG
>CAZHCC010000123.1:0-3039 GCA_964530975.1 uncultured Candidatus Saccharibacteria bacterium | reverse complement strand
TTCTGTACTCTTCGGAATCGGGGAAATATTATTCAGCCAGGCCGGGAGGGTAGAGGTCATTAAGAAAGGAGGAAAAAATGTCTATTGTACTCTGGATCATAGTTGGAATAATAGCTGCATTGGCGGGTTCTTTAGGGGGAGGACTTACCTATACTCTTGCAGTTTAACTTAATGATGCGCTCATAAACTTAAATTGGGGAGGTTTTTGGGCATCATTTATTGGATCAGTATTGCTTGTCTTAATGGCTCAGCTTTATACACTTGAACGAAAAGAGTATAAAGCTTATGAAGAAAATAAGTATTAAAAGGAATAGGGCCCCGACCCTATTCCTTTAATTTAAGATATTCATAACTTTTAATCTCCTGCTCTAATTTATCCAGATCAATAATAATAAAATGATCCTCATATTCGATCATGCGCTTTTTATTCAAAAATTCCATTTTCCGGCTTACAGTCTCTCTCTGCAATCCTGTCCATGAAGCAATTTGTGAATTACTGAAGGGAACTTTTGTCTTAAGCTTACTTCCATAAACTTCACTATATTTATTTGCAAAATAAATTAATATAGAAATTATACGGTAATAAGCATCTCGATATAAATTATTTGAAGTCTTCAAACAAATTCTGGAAAGCGCATTTGCAAATCTATTTGAAATTTCACGGCAAACCTGAATATCAGAATTGATGAATTCCATGACATCTTCAGCTGGCGCGGTATTTATATTTGCATCAGTATAGACTTCAAAATAATTATTACTCCTTGCTCCACAAATTAAATCCGTTAAAGGGAAAAAAGACCCAGGTTCAAATAATGTTATAGAAATCTCCTCTGCACGCAATGTACATGAATACATTCGTACATATCCAGATTTCAGATAGAAAATTTCTTTTATTTCCTGATTGGGTTTCAGTAGAATATGATTAGCCCGGAATCTAGTTTCAGGATACTGTGAAAAGTAATTTTTGATCTTCTCCCTTACTTTCATATCAGTATAGTAAACAAGTATTTCTTATTCTTTATGTGAAATAATAACCTTGTACAATTCTGGCATTTTTCTTTTTAAATCAGAAACTTTTTTCTTTAGTATTCTTTCCTTACGCTTTTTAACCTCTTCGGGATCCTCTTTCAGAATGACCGGAACAATACCTATCTCTCCGTCATATTCGTAAATTCCGCTTTTCTTTACAAACTCATTATCACTCTTGATTTTCATTAATTCTTCATATAACTTTTCCAATTCATTTTTGGAATAATTTTTCGACATTTTCATAATCCTTTCTTTAGATTTTAGTATTCACTAATTAGTGATTTATATCACAATTTTTCCAATCAAAGTACATCTCTTTACACAATCTTTACTCAATTTCTATTATTTCTTAATGCATAAGGAATAAATTAGCTATTATGGAACCAAACTTAACTGTAACAAGAACGACGACATCAGCAATTCCTGCAACAACAGGTATGCCTGTAAATAATGTAAGTAATAATCCCAGTGATTATGGATTGGCTAAATTTAATCAGATCATATGGTTTATTATTGGTATTATAAATATTTTAATTTTAATACGGTTCATTCTGCTTCTGCTCGGTGCAAACCCGGTAAGTATAGTAGGATTAATATATAATTTAAGTATTCCGTTTGTATGGCCGTTTTATGGTATATTCGGACAGCCTACATTTGGTGAGAGTTATTTTGAAACAGCATCCATTGTAGCTATCGTTATCTACTCATTAATAGGTTTTCTGATAACAAACCTTTTGAGAGTACTTTCAAGCGATACAAAATAAATTTAATGGCTGGGGACTTACAAAGAATTCCCCGCAAAAGGTTTTCAAATTGAACAAGTTATACCGGAGGATGTTTGGGACGCCAATAATGAATTGGTTGGTCTGGGATTTGATAGGCATATAGTGAAATAAAAGTTTACAATCCCAAAACCTCTAAGATATGTCTTTCACAAAAGTTTTGCTTAATATATATTTTAATATGGATAGGAATAAAAAATTGCTGGTTCTTGGTGCTACAGGATTATTTTTATTTATATTATTAATAGGCTTATTAGGCATGCTTATAAATGATCTTGGAGCAAAATACAAAGCCGCAAAATTAGAAATTCAAACAATATCTTCCCTATTACGGTCAAATGAGGAATATTTAAAACAAAAAGAAGAACAGATTATCAGTTTACAACTATCCCAGGAGAAACCGGAAGTCAAATGCAGTATTGAAGATGTCAAGGAATTATACGAACGGGAACAGACCCTCATCTCCCACTATAGTGATTCCAACCATGAATATACAAATACACGAAAGAATTGTAAGTTAAATATTTATACATATTTCAACTCACAATTACCTGAAGCAGCCTAGAATTCATATTTCCTCAGTTACTTAAGTGACAGTAAATTCATAATGGCAGATAAGAAAGATAGATCGATAAATGTCTTTGCTATGGATCTATTTACTAGTAAGAGAGAAGATTTATTTGCACTTAAAATGACCTCAGAATTCAGCTTTATTGAAGAATTAAGTACATTACCTGGTTCATCTTCGATAATCACGAGTTCTAAATCCGAAGCTAATATTGGGGACTTGATAATTTTGAGAGTAGATTTAGCAGGCAGCGACTGCAATAACAATCAAAGCTGCAAAGCACTATTCCAGGAGACTCAAAAAGGCTGTCAGAATGATTCCGGAATTTATGTTTACGATTTCAGCACCAAAAAAGTACAAAGACTTATAAAGCCTGCAAAATGTTGAGGAGATCATGAAACTATGTTTAAAAAAAGAAAGACAGGTAGCAGTAATCGAATTCCAGGTATATAATTTTATATATGAGCCTTTACTATTACTTTAATGAACTTAATGAAGAGATACCCTTTAAAGAATCTTCTTTTGAAAAATTAATTAATTCCGAAAATATTATTGGTGAAGACCTTGCAGAAATTGTATGCAAAAAAACAAATAGAGATTCTTTTGAATATTCAGGGAGAGGATTCGCTGATCCTCAAAGTGATATCGATGGATATATTG
>CAZHCC010000122.1:0-3061 GCA_964530975.1 uncultured Candidatus Saccharibacteria bacterium | reverse complement strand
TGCAAGAACGTTTTTTTCTGCATCTAAATCATATGGTGGTTTAATTGGTTCAGCCATTGCTAGTTAATAGATAAAAGTATAAGACTATTTACTATTGTAAGTTATAAACTTTAAACTTTAAATTATCAACCTAAATTTCAAAATAAAAGGAAGTAGTGCTTTCGAGGCTGTCAACATAATCTTTATCAACTTTAAATGACTTTTCTGCTAATTGAAGTCCGCTTAATGTTTTTTGCACATCTTCAATAGAATCAAGAATATCTGCCACTTCTTTTGGCGCCTGTTCTTTGAAACCATAATAAATTGCAATACTTGGGGATACTCTATTAACAAACTTATGAGCTTCCTCAGGTGATAAAAAAGCACCTGAACCTGCACCAATCAAGAGTATATCAATAGTTTCAAAAATTTCCGCAGGAATATTATTTATATCAGTCAGAAAACTTACCACTCCAATAGTAATATCATCTGCTGAAATAGTATAAACATACGTATCCGAGCCTTTATTTTTGCGTCCATCAATAAAAATATCCTTGATTTCGAATTCACCTGCATTTTTTACAATTAATGAAGATGAAATATTCGAATAATCAAGATATCCGGATTTCTGATCAGAATAAATTACAATATCGGTTTCTGATTTTCTTATGGGATTGATAAGAACATTACCATTTTTAAAATCTAATGAAAAAGTACAGTAAGAAGTTTGTTTGATAATCATATATGAGTTGATTTTAAATTATCGTTTATGAATTAACAACACTTGATTCTAAACTCAAATTTGTACATTCCCATACTTTTTCCATTACTTTTAAAGGTTTTTAGAGAGTTTGTATTGTTTTCCACATTATGACAAAATCAGCATAGTTTTACACAATGCAGGATAAAGAGCTTCTCAAAACCATACTTGAAAATCTTCAGACAAAGGTATCTTCTCAGGTGTTTAATGCATATTTCTCCGAAATTAGTATATCTGGCATTGAAGATAGTTCTCTGACAATAGCCTGCAAAAACTCTTTTACAAAGCAAGCTATTGAGTCAAGGTACTACCAAACTTTATTGAATGCTTCCAGAAATGTACTGGGTCAGGAAGCGCTTACTCTAGAATTAATCGTAAAATCCAGTGCAGGCAATAATTCAATAGCCCCTCACCAATTGTTTAGTACAGCCACGACACAATTCCAGAAACAAACCCTAATTCAGGAAATCAAAAAATCAGAAGCAACTTTCCTCAATCCGAAATATACTTTTGACACTTTCATAGTCGGAAATGGAACTCAACTTGCACATGCAGCTGCACTTGCAATAGTTGATAACCCCGGAAATGCATATAATCCCTTTTTTATATATGGAGGTGTAGGGCTTGGTAAAACTCATATAATGCAAGCTGTTGGCCATGAGATTTATAAAAGGAATCCAAATGTGAAGATACTTTATTGTTCTACCGAAAGTTTTCTAAACGAAATGGTGAGTTCAATTCGAACTCAAAAAGGATTGCAATTTCGAGAGAAATACCGTGCTTTAGACTTATTGCTTCTTGATGATATTCAGTTCATCTCTAATAAAGAAATGCTTCAAGAGGAATTCTTTAATACATTCAATACTTTATATCAGTCTGGGAAGCAAATTATTATAGCTTCAGATCGCCCTCCATCAGAAATTGCACACTTGGAAGATAGGATTCGCTCAAGATTTGAAGGAGGGTTAGTTGCAGATGTTAAAAGCCCAAATGTAGAAACAAGAGTGGCCATATTACAAAAAAAACTGATAGATAGAAATGAATACCTACCAGAATCAGTCACTTTTGCCATTGCAGAAAATGTTGATTCAAATATTCGAGAATTAGAGGGTGCCCTACTCAAGGTTTCGATATTTGCGAAAACAAATAATGGAAATGTCTCAGTATCAGATGTCGAAAAACTTTTAGGAGACCGAGTTATTGCTAGAAAAAAGAAAATAAACCCTTTAGATATTATGAATTATGTATGTGACGAATTGGAGGTATCTATGAAAGATGTAAAAAGCTCTAAAAGAAATTATGATATTGCGTATGCAAGACAGATTTGTATGTATTTGCTTAAGGATATTTTGAAATTACAATTAGTTAAAATTGCCCGACATGTGGGCAGGAGTGATCATACAACCATTATGCATGGGATCTCCAAAATAGAAAAGTTGATAGAAAAAGATCAGGAGATTGCACGTCAAATACAGGAGATAAAATCAAAAATCCTCTAGATTTAAATTACTTAGTCCTTATCTCAAAAATGGTAATTTTCTCGGCAGGTTTTGTTCTATCAGGTGAGAATTCAATAGGATAATTTGTGTCTGCGGGCACATTGTTTATGGAGTCCAAAACACTTTGACCTTCAATAATTTTGCCAAAGTTTGTGAATCGTCCATTAAGATTTGCAATATTTTCATCATTTGCAGTTTTAGAGGATATAATAAAAAACTCAGTAGAATTGCCATTTGACCCATTATTGGCAAAAGAAATAGATCCATACTCAAATTTACGGCCTTGTATACTTCTTTCTGATTTATATCCAGTTTCCGTTAATGCAGAAATTTGTGCATCTGTAAGTCCAAGCTCTGAGAAATCAGTCTCCACTGCGAAATTATCTTTGCCTAGCATTTCAACTTTTTCTCTTAGTCGTGCATCAAGAATATTAATATCATTTGTTTTTGTCTTTATATCCTGAATACCGGCTTGAAGTACAAAATCCTTGGCAACTCGATAAAACTCCAATCCATCATAGAACTTGTTTTCATTTGCCAATTTTGTCATCCGGGTAATTGCATTTGGTCCACCGTCCTTATATAACTCAAATACCATAATGCCTTTACTGGTGCTGATACAAAGATGATTCTCTGAATATGACTCCAGTTTTTTGGAACAAGTATCAGTAATCTTAGCTCTATAATAAGTAAAAGCCCCAGTCATCACAAAAATTATTAATAAAGCCGAGATATTTAGTAGAAGAGTTTTATTTTGAAATACATTACGCATAGAAGGATTATAGAAAGTAAGAAGGAAAAAGTAAAAATATAATTTGAATTT
>CAZHCC010000121.1:0-3064 GCA_964530975.1 uncultured Candidatus Saccharibacteria bacterium | reverse complement strand
GAATTAAAGGAAAAATATAAATAATAACCCCGAAGAAATTGGGATCATTATTTATTAAGTCGAAGACTTAGTCCTGTCTTCCCTCAACAGCACATAGCAATACAGCCGCGGCAATCCCCATTCTATCATCCATTTGATCATTTGTATCGAGTGTCATATCCAGATTTATATGAATAGTAAAAGGATTAAAGTTTTGTTTGAAATGCCATACTGGCTTTTCTCCTACGAAACCGTAATATTCCTGTGGAATTAAATTACTTAAGAAACGTCGAAGCATGGCCATCAATACGCTATCTTCTTTGATAGAACCGATAACAGCATCACTGGTATTTAATATTTCCCATTCGTCTATAAGAATTGATTTAAGTCCCTTTCTCTTCAGGGAACCAACCTTTTGGGCGGTTTTTGAATCTGTAACGTCGTAGATTGCAGAGAAATCGATAATACTTCTAGCTCCGATTGAAAGTAATTCATCAGATTTTGCTTCATCTCCATATACACGGATATCTTCTTTCAGTTTAAAAGCTTTTTGCTCTACATAGAAGCAAAGCTGATCATTCATATCATAAAGCCTGAAAGCACCTCCTAGTAATTTAAAAAATTGTTTTTTTATTAAATATTTCTGTTTACGGAATCTTTGGTCCATAGGTGAATAATACAGGAAAGGAGGGGAATTGAAAATTGAAAATTGAGAATGGGTATTCGTGGCAATCTCCACAAAAACTGGCGCACCTAAGAAGATTCGAACTTCTGACCCCAACTTCCGCAAAGTTGTGCTCTATCCAGCTGAGCTATAGGTGCAAATACTACTGGATTATAAACTAAATAAAGGCCAAAAAAAATCCCGCCCTAAGGTGGGATTTAATTACATATTATCACTTTGTAACAACTAAAGGTACATAAACTTCACGAGTTAAAACTGGTGGTTGAATAATTCTTGCAGTTGGACCTCCTTCATTGACAAATGCTTTTTGAGAATCAGGTATTTTAATTGATCCACTGTTCCACTCTGTAAACACTTTGCCTTTTTGATCAAATAAAAGACCATAAGCAGTCGAACTAGCGACATTAATTTGTGTGGCTGCAGGAGGGGTAGCAATTACAGCAGTTGTTCCTATTTCATTAGTAGCAAGATGCGTTGGTATCTGACCAAAGTTTATGCTAGTTCCATAAACAGTTTGTGTTCCATCAGGATTTTCACCAAAAAAAATATTAAATAGAGGCAAATCATCAATTCCTAAATCATTAGCAAATTTCCAAATAGTTCGTTTTTTACCTGTAGGATCAGTAAGATCACAAGGTATAACGACTAAAGCAGCTACCAGAGCAGTCTGCATAGTAGCAAGGGGGAGAGCATCACCAAGAATAGGCAATTGATATCTATTAAATCTAAGAAAGGCATCACCATTAGTAGGGTCTGTAAATGCGAAAGAATTAGCTGCACCCTGATTTCTAGTTGGTATAGCATTAAAAGCCCCACTTGGGACTGATGCTAAAGTGCCCATTCTTTGAAGTTCATGACGAGTCATGGGTGAATTAGCCAAATTCTCCTCAAATTTAAGTGAGGAATTCGACTTTCCTAAAATAAGCCTATTCATACCATCAAGGGTTAGGACATCATCTCCAACAGGAGCTTTTCTTACCTTATCATCGGTTAAATAGAATACTCCGCCATTCTGTACCAAATTACTGCTAAGCTTATTAGATCTAGCAGTGTTTCTATCTGATAGAGAAGGATAAGTGCCCCCTATATTCGCATAAAGAGGCTGTTTTAAATTCGCGACCCCGGCAACAAGTGAAAGAGGAGCAGATGAAATTACAGAACCATAGACAAGACTAAAAAATACACTTGTAACTCCAAGATTCGCTTATGGCGCTACCGTCCCAGAAATTTCAGGAACCGTATTCCAAACATTATTTAAACTGGTATTACTTTCTGGTGAAGGTGCTAAAACAGGTTCTGATGGTATAATCGCATGTAAAAAAGGGGATTGATCTAACTGTGCTTGTGCTTGTACCCTCTTTAAGAAGCCAGGTACAGAAGGAACAGAAACAGTTGCTATAGCTGCAGCTGCAGCTGTCTTTAGAAACTGTCTCCTAGTAATAGTATGATCGAATCTATTTTCTAATTCATTAGTAGGCATATCGGATAATACAACCAATAAACCCATATCTCAAGATATAAGAAGTATTCATTACAGAATATCCTAGATATAATCAATGCTAATTGATAATCCAGTAATCAATCACAGTATTAGCACTTACTAAAGAATCAGCCTCAATTGTAAATGAAACTCCAGGTATTTTTGACAAGACCTGTATTATTTTTTTATCGCCGCTTACAAGAGATACAAAAATCTTAGAATTTGCTTTTACCTTTGTATTATTAACTGTAATTGTATTTGTACCTGTTAAAATGGTTGCCTGTCCTACTATTGCATCCCCAGTTACTGGATTTGTGATTATGATTTCTTCAACTTCAAGGGTTTTTGCAATAAGTTTAGCAGCGGATAAATTTGCAGATACTGTAATATTTGCAGCAGTTAGGTTTCCTGTTGTAATAAGATTTCCATTTATATCAATATTCAGTTTATTATTTCCAATTGTAAGAGTATCAGTCTGTAGGCCACCATTTATATCAAGATTATAAGATGCAGTGAGTGTTCCTGAGTTTAATGTAAAATAGCTTGCACCTGCGGTTGCATTAGAATGATAGTAATTTTGAACAATTACCATAACAGTACTTTGTCCTGGTGCCCATGATTCAAGTGCTTTCCCAACTACAAAACCAGAATTATTTAATTTCTTACCCTTACCCGCACTGCTTGAGATAGTGATCAGATCACCAGGGTTTATCAGATCAGAACCTGAATCAATTTTTACAGGAACCCTACCAGAAAGAGCTACAGGCTCAGGATTGTCAGCATCATTAATATTGTGTCCGATGCTGTTAAAGTCACCAGCATTCGCTTTATCTGAAACTATACCTATTACTTTTTCTGAATTCGCATCAGTAGCCCTATCAAGCTTTGCCACTCTATCACCTTGCATTGTTGTTACATAA
>CAZHCC010000120.1:0-3155 GCA_964530975.1 uncultured Candidatus Saccharibacteria bacterium | reverse complement strand
TAAATTAAATGGAAATATATTCACAAGGAAAAGAAGTATCGATGAAAGTATATATATATTTCTTCTGGTAGCAGGGTAATATCTGGATGCAATATACGCAATAAGTATAAATATGAACTGAATAATATAAAAATTGCCAATAAACTTTATATTTGTATCTTTAATAAATTCTGAATTCAAATAATAAATAGCGGTAATGGATAGGAATGATGCCATTAGGGCAAGATAATTATCTTTAATACGGAATTGGGTCTGAACTTTTTTCTGTACAAAATCTCTCAGTTTAATTGGAAATTTCTGTCCAATAAAATTCCATAAACTATTTATTAGAAATAAAATAATAAATATACCTGAAAATATAAATAATCCAGAATTTATATCAAGAATAATTAAATTTGTATCTTTAAAATTAAATAAATTTTCTCTAACAATTAGATTTATGACGCTATATGAAAGTACTAATGAAAGTAAGCTTGCCGAAACTACCTTTATGACATTACGATAAATCAGTAATGAGTTAATCTCATTATCTGTATATCCCTTGACTTTGAGTATACTTAAAATAGAAGAGAATGAATTGATATTATTTTTATCAATAAGATAATTAAGAATTATCAGGGCAGTTATTGGTAAAATTGAAGCTAAAAGTAATATCTGGCTTAAATTCACACCACCCACACTGCCAAATCTTTTCTCAAGAAAGTTAAACCGTAACTCTTCAATAACAAGTTTATTGTCTACAAGTAATAAATTCTGGCTAACTTCTTCAATTGACCCTATACTTCCGCTAGATCTTCGTAATAGAATTGCATCATAACTTATTTCACTTGTATCGGTAATAGATTGAAAAGTTTTGGCTGGAATATAAATAGATCCATTGTATTCCTGAAGTCTGGATGGCAAAGTGAAATCAAATCCGATTAAACCATTATCGTCTAATATACTGTCAATCTTAATTGAGTTCAAATCATCATTAAATACAAACCTAATTTCATCACCTTCATTTATAGCAAATTTATTCGCTAGAGAGCGTGAAATAACAACTTTATCTGCATCAAAAATAAGTTTATCTCCGCTAATATAGGAATTTGCACTCACTTGGTCAAAATTAACGAGTATGATATCTTCAAGACTTTTATTATTTGCTTCTGCATTATCAATTCGGACAAAACTAATAGGTAAGTACTTTTCATAATTATTAAGAATCTTTGAATAAATCGTTCCAACCTCCTCAGAGGAAAAAGTATCAGAGGACTTTCTGGAATAAATAATTGTGTCCGAATAACCAAATTTTGAGAATGATTCCTTTTGAAACTCTGCAATAAAAAAATTATTGATCAAAATAGCTATGGAAAGAATGAAGCCTATAATAGTGAGTAGGATTAATTGAGGAAATAGATTGTATATAGTAATGATCCTGAGCTTAACAAAAATTCGAATTAAGTCTGGTCTTCTAGCTGCCTGGAACAAGATAATTGCAATAATTAATATTGCACCACCAAAGACAAATGAGGTTAGACTGTCCATTATTCAATTATAGTCTGTAGTAAGCTGAAAGTCACGGTTCGGAAACTAAAGAAATAGCTTATGGAGAATTCTGGCAGGCGGAGGTGCATTCTGCTAGATTTTTATCCAAAATATAATATAATTAGAATAGTGAGAACAAACAAAAAGGATTTTGGACCAAGAATGACTTTAGTCCCTACCGTAATCGAAAGTTCAAGTAGAGGTGAAAGAGCTTATGATATTTATTCAAGATTACTTAAAGATAGAATAATTGTCTTACATGACGAAATTGAATTCGGTTTAGCGGGATTGATTATTGCCCAATTACTATTTTTAGAAAAAGAAGATCCGAAAAAGGATATTTATATGTATATCGATTCCAATGGTGGATCAGTAACGGAAGGAATGGCAATTTTTGATGTAATGAATAGTATTTCCTGTGATGTTGTTACTATTGGTATGGGTATGTGTGCATCTATGGGTGCATTTCTTCTTGCAGGAGGAACAAAAGGAAAGCGGTACGTCTTGCCAAATACAAGGGTAATGATCCATCAACCAATGGGGGGAGCAGAGGGACAGGCAACAGATATAGCAATACGGGCCGAGCAAATAATAAAGATAAAGGAACAGACAATAAAATATCTTGTCCAGTTTTCAGAAAAAAGTGATGACCGGATTAGAAAAGATATTGAAAGAGATTATTGGATGAATTCAAAAGAAACATTAGAATACGGTCTGATTGATAAAGTTCTTAATGAAAATAAGAAATCAAATTCATGGAAACCTATACTTGCCTAGATTTTTGTTTCCAGAAACTGCCCGTCTATATTTGAAGTTATTGTAATTTCTTCCGAATAAATGAATGTTCTTCGAAAATCCCCTACTGGGAAGTTTACAATTACAAAATCTCCATCATCATCTCTAGGTAGGAAATCATTCCATGAAACATTACTTCGATATGGATGTTTTTGTTCTGGAGTAGGTTTCACTGTATTTGTAAACCTAAAGCCTATAAATGATTTATAAAATATATCGCGCAAATGAACTTGAAGTGATCGTCTTTCTGAATATGTCATTCCGTCAATAACATTATCTACTACTATATAGCTTACCCATTCAGATGCTTTTGAATAATCTTCAAACTTTCTTACATATTCTTCTGACTTAATCTCAGTAAAATTCTCACTAAATATTTTTTTTACACTAAATTCCTTCTCCAGATCCAGAGCGATTAATAGTCCATAGTAATGAAATGTCTCAGTAAAGGATGGAAGATATTTAGCACATTGAGTCAAATCAACACCTGTTAAGTACACAATATCTACTTTAAAACTTATTGAACGAATTATTTGAAGTCTTTTATACTCACTGTCAGTATCTACTGGTTCACTACAAAAAATAGATCCATCTAGTTTTGTCCAATATTTATAATTATCTTCTTTAAATATTTTTTGAAATAAAAATGTCCTCTCGCTATTTGCATAAACATCACTAAATAAAACGCAAAAAATTACAACTAAACCAATAATAATAAATATAAAATATCGAAGTACTTCTCCCACACACACATTATATCATAAGGCTATAAGCCAGTAGAAGACTACAAAGCAGGTGAAACTGTAGAAGTTGGTGTTGGCTTTGGGGTATTA
>CAZHCC010000119.1:0-3192 GCA_964530975.1 uncultured Candidatus Saccharibacteria bacterium | reverse complement strand
CTTCTAAAAATGCAATTGGTACGGATCTTGGCTTCCAGTCGGATAACCTAGAATCTTTTGAGTCTACAATAGTTGCTTTTTTTATAGCACTACTCGTAATGTATATCGTACTTGTAATCCAATACAATTCTTTTACTTTGCCTTTTTTGATTTTCTCTGCAATTCCATTTAGTTTTCCGGGACTATTCCCAGGGCTTTATTTTACTGGCAATCCTTTGAGCTTCTTTGTTTCTCTAGGCATTATCGCACTTGCTGGCATTGTCGTGAATAACACCATAGTACTTGTGGATTATGCCAATAACTATCTTGAAGAGGGTGGCAGTATCAGAGAGGCAATTTCAAGGGCTATTGCTATGCGGTTCCGTCCGATTCTTGTTTCCTCACTTACAACAATACTTGGACTTTTACCTTTAGGACTTAGTGATCCTTTCTGGCAAGGGCTGTCTTTTACAATCGTATTTGGGTTTGCATCCAGTACTATTTTTGTATTGCTGGTTTTCCCGATTTACTATACGGGATTTCAGGCGGTAAGGAGATGGGTAAAAAGATTAATTTTAAGGTTCGGGTAAGTGTGCTTGTGGATTTGGATTTGAATCGTCTTACAATATTTGATTAAGGATGGATCAGTAATCAAAAAAGACGAATTATACTTTTTGACAGATAATGGCAAAAAGTATGTGGAGGATATACAGCCATTAGACCCTTTAGGAAATATTTCCGAATTATTCCGTGTAAATGTACTCTGTGGAGTAATACGTAAAAATAAAGGCAAAATAGAAATCTTAAATCAATTCCGCAAAAGGCATCCCTATTATGGAGATATTGGAATTATCGGTGGGGTGGTACGCAAGGGAGAGCTTATTACCGATATTCTAGTTCATGTCTGCTTTACGGATAAGTATTAATATAAACTTCAGTTATGGCAAACGATTCAATTAAATCCTGCCCTTCGGGCGAGAATAAATGTATATAATCTGCCAAATTTTAACCTCCTTTATGAGTATATTTTTGTCACGTAATCTTTATGTAAATTCTTCGTATTTATTATGTAAAGCCTGAGATACTTTTTGCATTTGCTTAAAAAAGTTTGAGGACTATAATGCATGCAGGAAATTAAAGGAATATGAAAAAGAGAGTTGGAGTAATTAATAGCGGCGGAGACTGTCCGGGTTTAAATACTGTTATTGATGGGATCGTGAAGAACCTATCTCCCGAATATGATGTTATTGGATTTATAAAAGGATTTGAAGGTTTACTGACTAACGAATATATGACTTTGGAAAGAGTTTTTACCAGTGAGAGGAGATGGGTTGGCGGTACTTTCTTAAAAAGTGTCAACAAAGGCAATTTCCCTGGAAAAGTAGGTTTTGGACAAACAACAAAAGCCGATGAAGGTGTGATATTGCAAGCATATGAAAACTATAAAGCATTAAATCTTGAAGGACTTATAATTATTGGTGGAGATGGAACATTATCAGTCGGAAATGCATTGCAGGAATATGGGTTTAATATTATAGGTGTACCAAAAAGTATTGATAATGATCTTGATGGAACAGACTTCACATTCGGTTTCTATACTGCAGTAGAAGTTGCTACTGAAGCATTAGACCGACTTCATACAACAAGTACAAGTCATGATAGAGTTATGATTTTGGAGCTAATGGGTAGAGAAGCTGGTTGGATCACTTTATACTCAGGAATTGCGGGTGGTGCTAATATTATCCTAATACCAGAAATACCATTTACTTATGAAAAAATAATATCCCATCTTATAGAAAGAAAGTCTCGAGGGCGTGATAGTTCAATAATTGTTGTAGCTGAGGGTGTACAGTCACCAAATGGTGAATTATCCACACGAAAGGACGGAAGCACTTCAAGCCAAATAGTGCTTGGCGGTATTGGCGAAAAGATATCAACGTATCTAAATAAAAATACTGATTTTGAATGTAGAGCTAATTCACTTGGTCATATACAAAGAGGAGGCAGTCCAAACGCATTCGATCGGGTTATAAGTACTATGTTTGGTACAGCTGCTGCAAATTTATTCCGTGACGGCAAATTCGGAAATATGGTGGCTTATAAAAATAATCAAATTATAGATATTGAAATTGCGGAAGCTATTCGAAATATAAGAAAAGTTCAACCTGATAGTCAGATTGTACAACTAGCAAAAAGTGTAGGTATCGGCTTCGGCGACTAAGCAATCATGAGGAAAAACTTTCCTATCATAAAATAGTTTTAAAAGGTAATCCCCTAAAATCTGTATATATTTTAGACTCAGATTTATATTTCGTTTAACTGTGATACTTGTGTTGGACCGATCTTTCCTATCATTAGTGTTCTAATATCATAACCGCTATGTTTTAGTTTCCATATTTCTCTGTTGCCAATTAGATATAGGGCAATCTTAGCATTGTAATAACCTTTCGAAGGTGTCGGAAAATCACAATAAAGTCTTTGTATTATAGATTTTGCTGAGGACGAAGCTTTAATATTTTCTTTCCTGCAAATCATGCTAAGTAAATTAAATAATTTTTTGACTTTTATATATACATCAAATGGCTCATTGGTTTTTGCCAAATGGACAGCTGCTACTCTTATGTAGTACCTATAAAGCTGATTCAGATCGTATGGATTTGAGTCATAAAATAAGTTCTGCTCAAAATATGTTGCAAGTCCTTCTTCATAAATTAAATTTTCTTTAGTCAGAATTTCAAGCATATGCAATCCATAACCTTCTTTTGTCTTGTAATATTCTCCATTAATTGACCTTCTTAAATGTACATCTATTTCATGTACTATAATTTCTCTGACTCGTTTAAGGTTTAAAGTTAATTTACGTGGAATATTTAATTTCCTATTTAAAGAAGAAACAGAGAAAATCGGTCTATCCGTTTTGCGGATTTTTACAAATTTATAAACTTCATTAGATTTTAAATGAGATCTTATTTCATTTCGAATTTCTTTGCCGTTTAATATTTTTTGAAATTCTTTATTATCAAAATATTTCAGATCCCATTCAGTAATATAGGCTGGTTTATTATATACAAATCCAAAAAAACTTTCGTCAAGAACTTCATTGATTTTTTTGTTTAGAGTCGGACTCTTATTTCCCTTCATTATTTCATATAAAAAATAAAGAAATTCACTTATAAATAATTTTAATTGTTCGTCTGACGGAGTAGGGAAAAG
>CAZHCC010000118.1:0-3222 GCA_964530975.1 uncultured Candidatus Saccharibacteria bacterium | reverse complement strand
ATTCATGCCTATTGTCTTTTGGACGAAGAGTCAGTTGTAATTTTCAAAAGAAGTAATGGCGAATTTACCCTAATGGCTGGAGGTGGCATTGAGGATGGCGAAAGCTTCAAGATAGCCCTGAACAGGGAATTAATTGAAGAAGGCCAACTCAAATTAGCTAAATTCAAAATAGTTGCAGTTTCCTACTATTATAATAATGATAAGAGTTATGAGCAGTACTCACTGAAAGCAATCGCAAAAGTTGAATTAATAGACAAGGAAATTAATGATCCATCTGGTAAGGTCATTGGAAGAGAGATTGCTAATATTAGTGAATTAGAGGACAGATATGGAGTAACTGAAAGTAAAAGACTTTTATTTGATGAAGTTTTGAGTGATATAAAAGAATTATTCTCCTGAAGACTTAATATAGTCAAATTCTTCTTCATCCTCGGGTATTTCTAAGTGATACTCAATACTTCCCGCTCTTTTGCTAAGCATATCTTCAGTTAATTCCGGCAAATGCTGATACATACCGGCATAAATTTTAGCCTCAGCAGGAAGAATAACTTTTTTCTTATCTGTAAAAATTGCTTCATAAACGGCCTCAGCAACGTCCTCAGCTGTAATCCCTTCTCCACCCAATGCAGTATAGTCTATATTTGCTTTTTCTTTATCAAAAAATTCTGTTTTGACAATTCCCGGATGAATTGTAGTGACTTTAACTCCAAAAGGTTTAAGTTCAGGGCGGATGCATGATGCAAAACCGGTTATAGCCCACTTGGAAGCAACATATACCGACCATTGGGGTACAGTGACAAGCCCCGCAACCGATGAAGTCATAATTAAATGCCCGGATTTCTGGCGTGTGAATACCTCGGAAGCAAATTTGGAAACCATAATCATGCCAAGAACATTCACATTAATAATCTGCACAATTTGCTCAGTAGTGAGCTCATAAATTGGAGCTATAAAGCCAAGTCCCGCATTATTAAAAACCACATCGATAGTCTGTCCATCATTTGTAGCCTCAAGAAATAGATTTTTAATATCCTCGATTTTACTTACATCACACCTTATCACTCTGGATTTTCCACCAAGCGACTCGACTTCTTCCGCTACCTGTTGAAGCTTTTCCAAATTCCTGGCAGCTAAAATAACATAAGCCCCGTCTTTTGCAGCACGAATTGCCATTGATTTGCCAATACCGGCAGAAGCGCCTGTAATAAGGATAGTTTTATCTTTTAATTTCATATAAATATTGTAATGGTTTTTGAGGAAATGTTTATATACTATTTAAGCAATCTTTAGCAAACTTATAACAATATATTTTCGAACTATTTAAGTTTAAGAATTTTTTATTTAAGGATATTTCTCTAGTGGAAAATCGTCTTCACATCAGTACCATCCTCTATTGATCACATTGGGTGCTCACTCAATGGCCAATCTCCTTAATATCAGCACTTTTGTTTTTGGCGCAATATTGGATAATTGAGCTATACGGAATAAGGTATTATTCCTTGTAGCCGCTCTAAATATCTACTGTTAAGAATTTGTGCGCAATTTATATTACTTTTAATAATCTTCGAATCTTTTTCAAATATCTCGACAAATTTCTTCCAAATACACACAAACAATTGCATACATATCAACTTTAGTATATTAAGTTGTTATAGAGTGGCTTAGGCATGGCCACGTAAATATGGATGAGCTTTTACGATACATATTTAAATGAATATCTCATAATTTTACAAATAGGGACTATTGGTTTGAGAGGTATAATAGTTTTAAGAGAGAATTTTTTGGTTTGTGTTTTGCTACAAATCAATTTGAAAAAATGGTGGACCTTTCGGAAATAAATCCTAGAGGCCCATAAATTATCCTCGAAAAAAGGATTAAATGATTGTACAGTATTGAAGGTAATACTTTCAAGACTGAATTTGTTTTGCTTATTGTAGAAAGGTTTTATTAGGTTATAATTCTACAGTCCTTGCGATTGGAAAGAAATTTGATGAATCTTAAATTAACTGAACAAACATTAATTGTATTTATGTCCGGCATTATATCCGGAGGTCTAATGGTCCTGCTTCAAGCTGTATTAAAGCTTTTGGCCTGATGGTTATACTAATTACCGTATTTCCCTTTGCTGAAATATCTCATATTAATTTATGAGTTATAAGTTATAAGTTTAATGATGAATATCCATCACCATCTAGCCTATCCCGACCTCGGGCAGCTCCTTCCAATTAGTATTGAATCTTGGTGAGCGGTTAAAGGCCTTCATAGCCCAGGACTGCTTGACTCCTCTACTCGCAAGGAAAATTGTATTACTTCCCCACTTCTTATTAATTGCATCAAACGCCTTCATCTTCTTACTCTTTACTTCCAATTTCTTACTTTTATCCACATCAAAAATATCAATATAATATTTATCCAAAGACTCAATTCCAAATAACATCACACCTGCTTTTTTATAGGAAAAGCCTTTGCTATAAATTTGACGAAGGCCCTCAAGAGCTTTTCTGGTTATATCAATAGTATCAAAAGAAGGCTCATTCAATGGCAGAGAAATCGAATTATAATATTGAGGAAGCAACCTATTATATTTATTGGTTTTAACAAATACATGCACAATCGATGCAGTGCATCTATCACGCCTGAGTTTTTCTGATGCCCTGGAAGCATAAAGAGTAATAGCCTCCTGTAATTCCTCCTCGGTTAAAACCGGCTTCCCGAAAGACCTGGTTGACACTATGCTTTTGGCATGATCCCGCACGGTTTCCAGAGGTAGACAGCTTATTCCTCTCAATTCCATGACAATTCTTGCACCCATAACCTTCATTCTTTTGCGTATCCAGTTTATATCTGTATTTTTGAGTTGGAGTGCATTATCAATTCCATTTTCCAGTAATAGCCTTGTAAAAGATCTCCCTACCCCCCATATATCACCGACAAAAAAGTTTTGCAGATAATTATTTAAAACTTCGTCATTCATATCATACGTATTGCAAACACCAATTTCTTTAAAATCCTTATGCTTTTTGGCCAAATGATTTGCGACTTTGGCAAGAGTTTTGGTAGGCCCGATTCCAACTCCAACCGGAATGCCGATATTTTGTCCAATAGTCTTTTTGATTTTGATACCATATTCAGTTAAATTTCCCTGGAAACACCGGAATCTTAGAAAACACTCATCAATAGAATAAACTTCAAGATCTGAAGCAAATTCACGTAAAGTCAAAA
>CAZHCC010000117.1:0-3234 GCA_964530975.1 uncultured Candidatus Saccharibacteria bacterium | reverse complement strand
GTGATAAGGTAATTGTGGAAGGAATAGCATCAAACGAACTGAGGATTACAAAACTTGGTTATTATTATGATTGGTTTTTTATCCCTGAAGGAAAGTTAAAAACACTTTCTGAATTAAATGAGGAAGAATATTTGGAGTATACTAGTAAGGTTTTATGGCCGATTACTGAGAGAATTTATAATTTTTTAACGAAATTTAATGTGAATTAATTACTCTTCGGGATTTTTATCGAGGTAAATACAAATTGACAAACTTTATTATCAAGTAAATTTTTGTAAAGTTGCTTTAACATTTAACTATTTGAATTGAGCCCAATTATCTTTTACATATTCACCAATACCACTCGGCTGATAGTTTGGATAAAGTTTTATAAAATCTTGATAGGCATTTGAAAACGAATTATTTGAGATTGATTTCAATCTTTTTGCCATAAATAAAAGTCCAAGAGTAGGACTTCTTGATATGCCTTGATCACAGTGGATCAAAACCTTGCGTTCTGGCATCCATTTTTCAATAAAGTCCAGTACTTTTACGAATGTTTGTACTCCTGACCAAGCATACAACCTTGCATCCCCATCGACCCAGTTTAATGATAGCCTATTATCTTTTTCCCAAATAATATAATTTGGATGATTTTTATCTGGTTTATTGAATGTTCTATTCCAACCAAAAATATTGTAGTGAACTGTTTGAGTAGCATGTACAAATGCCCATTTTTCATTTTCTGCCGAAAGTCGATAATAATCTTCAATATTACCAACGAATAAATTTTTAGAAATTTTGATCATTTTATGTTTAGTTTTGCTCCTCGTTTTTTAAAAGCATCTACTCCGCCTTCCATAATCAGACATATTTTTTCCTGTATTGTTAGATTTTCTAAAGAACCAGATACATATACCAACGATTCATCATTATTTGTAGCAACTATAACTTGATCTGCATCACCATTAACAACTAAATTTGCATTATGAGTAACAATAATTATTTGTCTGTACTTTTTTAATTTTTTGAAAATATCAATCAGTTCACTTGTAATAAAGCTATTATCTAAATCATCTTCAGGCTGATCAAAAACAATGGGCTCGGAGAAGGCACTCTCTACAAGCTTTATTCGTAAATAAGCAGTCCCCTTCTGACCAGCAGAAAGTTTATTTAAGTCTTTTCCTGAATATTTTATTTCAGCATCAGTTTTAAAATATTGTGATCTCTTTTCTGTAGAAAAAAATAGATCCAAGAAATCTTTTCTTTTAAAACTAAGTGAATCATACTTTAGATTGAATTTTTCTTTTATAAATTTGACCCATGTATCAATACTATCTATTTTATATTCTTTCTCTAAATCATTTTGATCTTTGAATGTATTTTTATGTACTGAATCAGCGAGTAACTCGTAAAAACGGGCTGTATCAAATTTACAACTGCCCTTAATTACAATTTTATCATCATTAAGGAGAATTTCTTTTATTAAAGATTGATGTTCCGGAGAGTGCTTATCTAACAAATGTCGCCAACCATCATCAATTTCTCTTACCTGCCTCTGATATTCTTCATTAATTTTTGTACCAAGTTCTGATCTTTCTTTTTTTAGACTAACAAGCTTCTCAGTTTTAGTTTTAATTTCCTCAAGATTACTATTTGATGAGTCAATTTCTAATTGTAAAAGTGAAGTCTTCTCCAGCAAAGTTGTAAAATCACCCGTGATTCCCTTTTCAAGTAAACTTTTTTTAATCTCATTATTTTCATTTTCTTTTAAAGTTATTTTCTGTTCATAGTTTTTTTTGAATTGTTCTACATCCTTTAAGTACTGAGTTAAGTCTAGGCTTGGAAATGTGACATTATCAAATACTTGAGTCTGGGTTATCACTTCTGTTAAAAAGTTTTCTGCCTTCGATTTGACCGTCTCAGAGAGAGTTACATATTTTTTAAATTCAGAAATACTTTTTAGATTCTCACTATAGCTTTCAAGGTTCTCTTTATTTTGAGAGTTTTTCAAGCTTTCTAACAAAGCAGAATTCTTTTGAACTTGTTGTTCATTATACTCTACGTCGTTGATCAAATTTCCCAACTCATCTTTTTCAGCAAACCAATCTTCTAGTTTTTGAATTTCCTGATTTATGAGTAAAATATTACTTCCCAATTGTGTTGAAAATTTAGCGTCACGCAAAGCTAGTAATTTTTTTAGTTCAGTAGATAGTTGTGATAAATCAAGGCATTTTTCTTTTAGGTGACCTTGCTTTATGAAAACGAAGGATAACTGGTTATCACCATATTTAGATGAATTAAATGTGACGATATCTTCTTGACTAATAGTGTCGGTGTTAATTTTATGAAAATCTATAGAGAAAAATTCACTGTTTGTAAAATTTTTATCGTTAAAATGATACTGATCAAACGAATTCGCAAGGTAATTAATTAAAGTACTTTTCCCTTCTCCTCTTCCACCAATTATCGCTACTAGGCCTTTGTTTAGCTTTATATTGTCTTTATTGATTTTAAGCTGATCATCCGTATAAACTTCTATGTTATCCGAAATTGAAATACTTTCAAAAAAAGGTTTATTGAAATCGTATTCAGGATTTGTTTTTTGAATTCTAATCCGCTCCTCTGATTCAAAATAAGTTTGTCTTAATCCTTCAAAAGTAGTATCAGCCTTAATCCATGTAAAGCAGTGTCCAAGTTCCTTTGGAGCAGTCTTCACAATTATCTTAGAATCGTCATTACATGGCATTGAGAATTTATGGGCGTCACTACAATGAAGTAGTCTATGATTGACACCCTGGTCTTTTAATTTATTCTTTCCTTGTACTGCCTTATCAGCATCAGGAGAGGCCGCAAAAATGAAATGTGAATTATTTATAATTGTTTTTTTATCACTCTGACTACCATCCCACCGATAGCTTTCCCATTCGTTTTTACCAATAGACTTGAAATACTTATCTTGAAGATATGTATTAGGCTCTCCAACCTCTCCAAGTAATTCAACTATTTTGGAATATTCAAAGTTGATGTTATTAAATCCAATATCTATTGGATTATATGAAACAGTGGTCTTTACTGCTTCAGGCAAACTTTCATAAATTTTTTCTCCTAAATCTTTTAATGATTCTTTGGTAACTGCTCCAGCCCAACTAATATTATTTGATATATTAGGATCTAAATTTGCCAGACCTCTAAATCTTGCAATGAATTGTGTCTCGATGGTATCTGCTGAAATTAATGATTCATCTCCAAATA
>CAZHCC010000116.1:0-3242 GCA_964530975.1 uncultured Candidatus Saccharibacteria bacterium | reverse complement strand
TATTAAACATTTATTTGTATTGATATTACAAAGAAAACGATATTTTGAATACTTCAATTCATAAAGATTGTATCTTTCATATCCTTTCATTTTCTTTATACTTCCATTTATTTTCATCATTTCAGAATTTTCTTTTACTCTTCGCAAGAACTTAAATATTCTTGACTGTTCTTTTAACTTTAATCTTTCTATAAACGTTGCTACTGGCTTGTCGTGCCGACCAGATTCGAATAATTCTATATTCATTTTATTTATTTTTACTTAAATTTTAGGAAAGATCGGTCGGGACAAAGTAATATAACATTTTTGTTATATTTTGTAAATATTTTTAATAAAGGCTTACAGGTTTCTATTTTGATGATACTATTTTTCGAATTTCATCCCACTTTGCCAGTCATGAACCACTCCCTTCGGTCGGGTTCATGACTTCGCCCTACTCCACCAACAAATTCATAACCAAAGCCACCAGACTCTCCTTCTCAGCCGGATCACTTTGAGCTATCAAAAGTGCGAGAGTCACGAGAGCATTATCATTAATTTTATTTTCTCCATTGCTTTTATAAAGATACTTGTTTTTGTTTAAGTATATTAGAAAAATCAAAGAACCAATTCTTTTATTCCCATCAGAGAAAGGATGATCTTTTATAACAAAATAAAGCAGATGTGCGGCTTTTTCTTCGATTGATTTATAAAGATCCTTGCCATCGAATGTTTGGTTTATCGTATTTAAAATACCTTCTAGAGAACTGCGGATTTCATTGCCAAAAATATCACCGGCTTCTCCCCTATTCATCAACTGTGCTTTTAATTCCTTAATCGCTTTTTTAACTTCACCATAGTCTAATGAAGAAATTTCGCTTGTCTCGTTTGATGTTTCAAGCTCATCTTTATCATATTTATTAAGCAAAACCCAGGACTTAGTGTAATTTACAATAATATTTAAAAGTTCGGATTTTTCTTCTGACTTCAATTCTAAATTTTCTACAGTTCGTTTTACAATTTCGATATTTTGAGAAAGCTCATTAAGGCGTTTTTGATTTATTGAGTAGCCTTTTACGATATGTTCTTTCAAAACTTTAGTCGCCCAAATACGGAATTGAGTTCCTCTTTTGGAGTTTACGCGGTAACCAACAGAAATTATCATATCGAGGTTGTAGAATTGAATACTTCTAGAAATCTCTCTAGATCCCTCTAATCGAACTTGCTGGAATTTCCGGCTAGTTGAGTTTTCCTCTAATTCCTCTTCCTTTAAAATATTATTTATATGCTCAGTCACAGTCTTACGATCTTTGCCGAAAAGCAAAGCTATTTGCTTTTGTGTAAGCCAAACAGTTTCCTCCGCAAGCTTAACGTCGATTTCACTTAAGCCCGCTTCATTCTGATAAATAACGATTTCTCCTTTGTTTTTTGGTTCTTGTGATTTCATGGATAATATTTCAGTATAGCATACGAATCATATCTAAGATTCAAACTTGGAGATTTCTTCCGAATTACATCCACTAGCAGCAGCCACGTACCAGTCATTTTGCTCCGGTTCATGACTTCTTAGTCCAATGATCAAGCCCTCACCCTAAAATAATTCTCGGCAGAGAACTTTGCTTGCTCAATAAAAAGTTTCTTGAAATAAGAAATATTATTTTGTTCATAAAAAAGTAGTACAGCTTTTTTATATTCGATTTCATCAATGGTACGGAAAGAAATCGGAAAGGAGTTTCCAGCTAAAAGAATTGCATTTCCTACAATTCGACTTGTTCTTTTATTTCCGTCTTCAAAAGGTTGAATATAACTAAGTAAAAGCATAAATAATAAACTTTTTGAAAAGATATTGTCAGTTTTATTAATAAGTGAAAGTGTTTTCTCAGTTGCTTCTTTGATTTGATATTCATTATCAAGTGGCTTGAAATCTGTTCCAGTAATTCCAACCAATGTTTTTCTGATTCCTTTTGAGATATTTAAATTTGCAGTAAGTATCTCATGCACTTTTTCTATAAAACTCCATTTTAGAGTAGAAAAAAAGCCCTTACTTTCACGGATAAAATCTAAAGCCTTTTTGTGATTAAGAATCATAATTGACTCTTCACGCTTTTTGCCTTTAGCCTCAATACCTTCTTTGATTAAATTTTCGGTCTCTAAAAGCGAATATGTATTTCCTTCAATAGCTGAAGATTTCCAGCTTAATTCAATTGTAATTCTTTCGAATTCTTTTTTGATAATAGTTTCACTCAGATTACGAATATTTTGATTAAAATCAGCTTTTAAACTTTCCAGGTATTTTTTTTCTTCAGAAACAAAAATCTGAGTATTTTCTAATAAATTGAAAATATCGAAATTGAAAGTGTTTTGAGAATTCCTATTTTCCGGTTCTTTCTCAAAATAAAATTTAACATCAATCGGTGATATTATTTTATATGAAGGACTAATTGAATATTTTGTTGCTTTACCTAAACCTGATTTCCTAATAAAATCATTTAAGATTAGTTTATTAAGATCACGAATTATTGTTACTTTTGATGACTTTTCGAACTCTTTTTCTACATCAATAATTAATTCACCGATATCGGCATCCTGCTTCTCAAATAATATTGAAAGGATTTTCTGCTGTCTTCTTGTCATATCCGTATCAAATATTATACAAATACGTTTCATTTCGCAACGTATCTTTAAAAAAGGTCCGAATCAAATGTCACTTTCCGCCCTTTAATCAATAGCCAGAATATTAAAATGACTTCACCTATAAATGTAATAGCACCGATATTTAATGAACAACCCCGCTGCAAGCAGATGGGGTATCACAGGAACAGGTCTAATTGTTCACTATGAAGTTGTTGGTATTCTTCTTTAACTCCTTGTTTTTGTACATATTTGATTATGACTTCTTCATTACCATGCTTACCTACTGTTGATGCAAAATAGCCATCACTCCAAAACTATCCTCCCCAAAGTTGCTTTTTGACTTCTGGACATCTTTGGAAGATTTCTCGAGCTGTAATACTCTTTATGCGCTTTACTAAATCAGTAACGCTTAATTTTGGAACGGATTGGATAAGAAAGTGAACATGGTTTTTATCTGTTCCTATTTCTAGAAATCTTATGTCATAACGGGGAATTACACTCAAAGAGATTAAATACCACAAAAAAATTTTTTGATTCTAGATAGAATCATTTCCTAAAATTTCCATCGTCTCAGCCTCAATTTCACGAAAATTCTTTATGAACGAATTAATTATTTTATTAGACCTTTG
>CAZHCC010000115.1:0-3247 GCA_964530975.1 uncultured Candidatus Saccharibacteria bacterium | reverse complement strand
ATTGGACTTAAGAAATATTTGAAGGGCCTTGCTCCAAACACACAATACTGTGCCAGAATTGTTGCCATGAATGGTGATGCGACAAATTCTGAGCCCGGCCCGGGTACATGTGCGACAACATCTGGAATGGTTATGACATTTACAGTTAGTCCAAATGCAAGCAATTTCGGAAATTTGTCTGCGACTTCTGTTATCACCGCAATACCATCCACAACACTAACATCATCCACAAATGCAGAAAACGGCTATATTGTTTATGTAACCGGTACAGGAAGCGGAAGCGGATCAATTAGCGGATTATACAAATCGGCATCACCAACTCACTTAATCTCATCTACAACAGGTAATTTATCATCAACTATTGGAAGTACAGGATATGGTATGCAGGCTGCGTCCGTATCGGGTAGTCCTGTGATTGCCAATGCCTGGGATAGCAGTCAGCCTTCGAGAAATAGCAGTTATGTCGGACAATTACTGAGAAGTGCTGCTGCAGTATATTCCAGATCGACTCCCAATGTGACTAATGACTCTGTAAGCACAACTTATCTGGCAAATATTTCTGCATCAACCCCTTCTGGTTCTTACCAGGATATTTTAACTTATACTATGTCAGCCTCATGGTAATTTTATGAAAAACAGTTTTAAAAAAATTATTCTTTTTGTCTCAATCTTTTTTTTATTAATAGCTTCATCTATTAATATATTGAATGCGCAAGATAAGGGAATAAGTTTAAACCCTGCATTTATTGAAGGAGAAGTATCAAAAGGTCAATTATTTGATGCTAAGATAGAAATCCAGTATATAAATTTTAAGGATGCGGAAAGCATTATTTCTTTTAAAGAATTTGATGAAAAATATTTTAAAGGCCAAGATTCACAACTACTAAAGGAAATATCTGAAATAACAATTAACTCGCCTTTAGGATTTACAACTTTAAATTTTGAAATTTCAACAAATAAGCTGGAAAATAAAACATATTTTTTTGCATATGAAATAAAATTTCAAAATATAAAATCCCAGTCAAATATTAGCGAGCAGATTGCTGTAAGAATCCCGATAATACTTACAATTAATACTAATCCGGATACTGTAAATCCAAAACCGAGAATTCTGATAAATAATAATAGAAGTATTTACTTTTCTGTAAATGAAATTGGATCAAAAATTCAAATTGTAAATCTAAGCTCAAAATATATTAAATTTGCAGGTGAAATTGTCTATTCAACCGATAACGATGAGATTTTCTATACCCAAAGAGTAGGTGCAATAGATGACAGACTTTTCCCGAGACAGGCTATAGAAAAAGAAATTCAACCTGATTTATCAAAATTGAATAATGGAATAATTCCTTATTTTGGTAATATTAAGGTTTATTATAGAGGCACTGTAAATAATACAAGACATATTCAAACTGAGCCGATTAAATCTTATATTCTTCCTTATCAAATAATTATTGCTGTAATTGTATTCATACTTATTTTGTTAATTTCAATTCGTCTTGTCTCTTTACGTATCAGGAAACGAAATTCATTAACTGATTCCGATAATCTTAAAACGAATTCATAATTTTTTGGTAAAATCAATTAATGAAGTATATTTTTCTTTTGATAATCAAAATATATCAGATGACATTTTCTCTGGACCATGGTCTGGCAGGGAAGTTATTTCCAAATTATAGAATTTGTATTTATCATCCCAGTTGTTCAGCATATGGTTATAAATCAATTGAAAAATATGGAAGCATAATAGGAGGGTATTTGACGATATATAGAATTTTGAGGTGTGGACCCTGGTCCCAGGGTGGTTACGATCCGGTGAAAGAAATCAAGCTGACAAAGTGGCAGAAATTTTTGACCTATGTTTAAGAAAATAAAGAATATTGATTGGATTATCCTGGTAACAAGTTTAATGCTACTTGCAATAGGTTTATTTACCTTATTCTCTCTCACACTTTCTCAAATTGAAATTAGAGCTGATTATTTGCAAAGGGAATTCAATAGTCAAGTAATTTATGCCTTGATTGGGCTTTTTATTGCCACATTGATATTCCTAATACCATTTTATTACTTCAGATTAAAAATCATACAAATCGCTATAACGGTGTTTACATTTCTTCTATTGTTTTATACAGTTTTTTTTGGACAGGAAATCAAAGGTGTAAGACGATGGATTACAATTGGCTCTACCATACTAAATGATGGAACAATAATTGGTGGAATCACAATACAGCCTTCTGAATTTGCAAAGATAAGTGTAATAATTATTACCGCAGCCTTACTTTCTTTACCTTTTATCAATTCAGAAAAGAAGACATTATTTTGGAATAGACTTAAAACTTTTATCAAGAATAACTTGGCAATTTTTTATTGCGGATTATTTAATATTACTGTTCTTACTCTTGTACTTGCACAAAAATCATTGAGTGTAACCCTAGTGATCACTGCCCTTGCTTCAGTAATAATATTTGCAAGCATTGAAAATAAAAAAAATGCATTAATTATTTTTATAGTTTTTTTTTCAAGTATCATTTTTAGCCAAAATATACTTTTTAACCTGCCCGACATTGCTCGTTTATTTGCATTTATAATCCCTTTAGCAATATATTTATATGCTATTTATAGTGAAAAGATAAATGATATCGCTATTTTTATCACAATTGTATTCGGTATAATTACCGGAGCACTTTTCCTAAACTTAATATGGAATAATGTTTTGCGCGATTATCAAAGAGAGCGTATAAACTCGTTTCTCAAAACAAACAAAGATACTCAGGATGAGGGATTCCAGCAAGAACAATCAAAAATCTCTGTTGGAGCTGGGCAGATTTTTGGACAAGGTTTTAGGCAAATTTCAGATTCAAGAATTTTATTATTGCCTGAGCCGACAACCGATTTTATTTTTGCTATTTTCAGTTTTAAATTTGGATTTGTAGGTGCAATGATTGTAATTTCTTTATTTATTACATTAATTACGAGACTTTTTTATTTAGCTGATAAGATGAATGATAGATTTTCAAGTTTAATACTTATAGGTATAGGGGCTATGCTACTGATTCAATTCTTTTTCAATATAACAATGAATTTAGGTCTCCTACCTGTAGGGGGAACTACATTACCATTTATAAGTGCAGGTGGATCTTCTCTTATTACTATACTAATAGGAATAGGGCTAAGCCTAAATGTAATTGCTACAAATCAAATAGAGAAGACAATGCATCAAAGAAAAGATAAGGTTTTGATAGAAGGA
>CAZHCC010000114.1:0-3256 GCA_964530975.1 uncultured Candidatus Saccharibacteria bacterium | reverse complement strand
CTGATTGCAAGGCAAGTTGTTTTCCCTGCACTTATTGTCAGACATCTAAAATAATACTGATATTCAAAATTTAAAGAAGGATGAATAGTTTAATTGAATTATTATTCTAAAGTAAAGCAATATTATTTGGATAATATTAAAACTATGATATTATTCTACAGCTTAATACCGTGCTTAGAGGCAAGTTATTAATAGGTTTTACATAGATTGTATATTCCTGGAAGTGCAAGCCTCGTAAGTGAATGGCTATTGCTACATGCAATTGGCGGATTAAAATTTATTTAAGTGACTTACGTCAGAATTGGGTTTTGCATCAGGGATAATTCCCGGAAGGGCAAGCCACGTAGGAGGAAGTCAATTTGTTAAGTATAATTTGTTGTTTCTGAATGGTTTTCGGTATTGCATTCAGTATGCATACCGGGAACAAAATATGATGTAAGTCATATTTTGCCCAGGTGGCGGAATTGGTAGACGCGTCGGACTCAAAATCCGATTCTAGCAATGGAGTGGGGGTTCGATTCCCCCCTTGGGCACCATGTTAAAAAACATAAAACATAGGGTAAATTGTATTTGTGCAATAACTTTTGCTAAAATGCAAAGGCCTTAATTGAATTCAGTTCCCTATAAATTTTCGAATACTAAGTGAAAATATTAGTGATCCAAAATTGCCTTTGTTTTAATGTACTGTTAGAATTCCACATGCTTTTATCAACTGATTTAAGAAATGGAATCGTATTCAAATACGAAGGTAAAACATGGGTGGTTATCAAATATGAATTTGTCAAAATGGGAAGAGGAAGCGGAACCGTAAAAATAAAGGCTCGTGATCTTGTAAGCGGTTCAATTGTAGAAAGAGGTTTTTCCCAGAATACCAAATTTGAGGAAGCCTCAGTCGAAAAAAGATCAGCACAATATCTGTATAATGATGGTGATTTTGCGTACTTTATGGATAATGAATCATTTGAGCAGTTTCAGCTACCTTATGATCAATTACATGAAATGCTTCAATATATTATTGATAGTGGCAAAGTTATATTGGTTTATCTTGATGAGAAACCAATTACAATTGAAATTCCTAAATCAGTAAATCTTAAAGTTACTTATACCGAGCCTGCAATAAAAGGTGATACCTCAAATAACCCTATGAAGAGGGCTAAACTTGAATCAGGAGTGGAAATAGGAGTTCCATTATTTGTAAATATTGGAGATCTTGTTAAAGTAAATACAGAAGATGGAACTTACTCAGAAAGAGTAAATAATAAATAAAATTTTTAATATAAGATGAACCAACAAAATCCAGGAGATAGCCTGATTGACTTTATAAATAGTTTAATTCCAAGTGTAATAAATGATGCTCCAAACTTATTCAATACATCAATTAGATTATTGGTCCTTGCATTTATAATTTGGTGGATATATTTGGGGATTCAAATATATCACGATTCTCAAAAGCGATTTGATTTTGAAAGTAAGTATATTTATTATTTAATTCTTGTATTAGGAATAATAAGCGGGCCAATCGGATTAATTGTTTATAATATCGTGAAGCCAAAACAAACTCAGGGTGAATTAGACTTTATAAAAGTAGAACATAAATTTTATTATCATCAAGCTTCCAAAGTAGTTGACTGCTTAGATTGCGGAGCGTATGTACTTGAAAATCATCGTTTTTGCACGAATTGCGGAGTTCAAAATAGATTCAAGTGCTCAAAATGTGGCAATTTAACCGATTATGATGATAATTATTGTTATACATGCGGCATAAATTTCGGAAATAGACGAAATCAGATCTTTAAAAGAAGCGAAGAAAAGAAATTACGCGAGAAAGGCAAAAAAACCAAAAATAATTATACACAACCAATTCTTCCTCAGCCAGAGCCAAACAAAACAGATACACCATTACCGGTTCCTAGTCCAGCTGGTTCATTAAAGGGTAACTTAAAGACACTATTTGCAAGAGCAAAGACAATTGCAAAACAAACTGTTGATAAAGCTTCTGATTTGACTCAAAAGGCAAGTCTAAGACGAGAAAAAGCGAAGTAATGCAAGATAACTTTGTTATCAATGTTGATTCTAATGAGCCAGACCTAGGAAAAAGGTTGGATTTGTTCCTAGCCCTAAAATTAAGCGATTATTCGCGTTCACTTATAAAGAGGACTATTGAGTCAAATCAGGTATTTATTAACGGCCAGGTGAATTTTAAAGCAGGCTATAAGGTTGCTTCCGGTGATACAATCTCTTTCCCAAAAATTAATATTAAATCATCATTTACAGAATTAGAACCTTCGCCCTTTGACCTTGAAATTTTGTATGAAGATAATGATTATTTATTTATAAATAAACCTATTGGGTTGAATGTTCATCCCGCAAATACATATGAGCAAAATACATTAGCAAATAAGCTACTCTCAAGGTATAAGGATTTGCCTGGTGAGAACCTTTCTCGTCCTGGAATTGTACATAGATTGGATAAAGATACATCAGGGGTAATTGTAATTGCAAAAAATCCGAAGTCTCTATGGTGGATTTCTGGACAATTTGCTAATCGAAAGGTAACCAAGAAATATCTTTCTATCGGAATAAGTGAAAGTAAGCCTTTGTATATTGAAGATGGGAAGGAATTTGAAATTTCGGGTTTCATGAAAAGAAGTTCAGAAAATCGCAAACTGTTTTCTTTATTCAAAGATGATCTTTCTGGAACAAGATATTCCTTAAGCAAGTTTAGAGTATTGAAAATTCAGCATAAAAATAATTTTTATTTCGGTATGTTTGAGATATTCCCTAAAACCGGACGAACACATCAAATACGGGTTCACCAGAAAAGCTTCAATATGCCAATTCTGGGAGATAAAATTTATCTATCAAATAAACAAAAAAAGTTCTCAGACAGCTATTTGGAGCAAGTTCAGATTCCAAATAGAATGTTTTTGCATGCACATTCAATATTTTTTGAAAATTATAACGGTAAAATATATTCTATAGAGTCACCAGTTCCAAAAATGTTTACAGAAATTATTTAATAATGCCAAATATGCTGCCCAAAAAGTTGAGAAATACCTTTATTGCCCGTCATAAACTTCTTGCAGTAAAGAAAATTGATAAATCCATTAGTAGAGCTGAAAGGAAAAATAAGTTGTCATGTGAAAAAACATTTAAAAGAGCTTTTGCCCGCAAAATTTGGATATTATTCATAAGCATAATAATTTTAACCATCATTAGCATAATTTCAATCGGAGGATATCGTTTATGGCTATTT
>CAZHCC010000113.1:0-3293 GCA_964530975.1 uncultured Candidatus Saccharibacteria bacterium | reverse complement strand
AAGGATGAGAGAGATGTTGACGAGAAGGTTTCGGTATTTAAGGCCTAGAAATGAGTTGGAGAATCTTGAAGAGCATAATGAGAAATTCCTCTCCGACCTGTCATCCCGGGCAACGACCCGGGATCTCAAGACCATATCAAGAGATTCAGACTTTCGTCAGAATGACAAAACCGGGGATGAAAGTTTTTCTTCAATCCCAAACCTCATTATCATCGATGGCGGCAAAGGGCAATTAGGTATTGCGGTAAAGGTTCTTGAAGATATGAAGCTATTTGATCTGATAGTAGTTGGTCTTGCCAAAAAACGCGAGGAAATTTTTGTCCCAGAAGAGAAAATCTCTCATACTTTTGAAGATAAGCCGGAAACTCTATTCCTTATACAAAGAATTCGTGATGAAGCTCATAGATTTGGGTTGAGTTATCATAGATTAAGGAGAAGCAAGGCTATGCTATCTAATTGATATTTAGCTTAAAAGACCAAAAAAATTATATAAAGTCGGAATATGGCCGCATGCATTATCATAAAGGACTTTGCCAAATCCTATAATTTGAGTCCCTGAAATTGGACAAGGTATAACTTTAAATGAAGGCATAAATTCATGAAGCCATAATGCCCAACTATCAAATTGGGGATTATGTACAATCTTAGTATTATCGTTCACACAACTTGAAAGTAGGATTGCTGACATAACTAAAGATGGAAAACGATTATGACTTCTTTACCTCCAATATTCTTCACAAAGAAACTATCATGAGAAACATATATTATTCCCCCTGCAAAGCCATTTAATGTCCTTTCAAGTTCTTCAATAGATGGTAAATCCAAGTGGTTCGTTGGTTCATCCAGAATAAGAAGATTAGGCTCATTGGCCATCATTTTTATAAGCTGTAATCTTGCTTTTTGACCACCAGAAAGATCTCTTACGGTGATTTTATAATCCTGTAGAGGATCAAAGAGATATCTTTTCATTACTGCAGAGCGAACTGTATCGTTAAAAGGAATATCCAGTTCATAATAAATATTTTTGAGAGCTTCACCCAAAGTCTGGTCAAGCACTTCAGGATTTATCTCCTGTTCATAAACACCTAATTTTACGGAATTCTTTTTCATGATTTCACCATAGAAAATCTTTGCCGGAAAAGGCTTTTCATTTATATATCCGATTAAAGTTCGCAAAAAAGTAGACTTTCCCGCTCCATTACGCCCTTTTATCTGGATTTTATCATCTGAATGAATATCAAAAGTTATATTATTGAATAAAGGCTCTTCGTAGCCCAAAGATAGTTTCTTCACTGCAAAAAGCAGCTTTTTATGATCTCTTTGAGATTTATCTGTGATTTTTATACTTTCATCTTTATACTTCTCATATGACTTAAGCATAGTATCCGACATTGCACTAAGACTTTCTTTATCTATCCAAAAACTTGGTTTTTCCAGATTCGCCTTAATATCATCAATTTCTTTCTGGAAACGAAGTCTCATTATTCTAAGTCTCGGTTCAGATCCCATATGGGTCTTAATCGCTTCCTCAAGAGTTTTTATCTTTTTCAAAGCCATTTCATAGCTTTTTATATCACTTGAAGTATTTGCTGTATTTTGTTTTAGATACTTTGAATAGTTACCATCATATACAGAAATCTGACGATCACGTAATTCAAGGATTTTATCTACATGTTCAAGTACATCTCTATCGTGGGACACTAGGAAAAGGCTGTCTTTGGTCTTTTTCAGCCATTGAATGAACTTATCCTTGCCAATATAATCCATATGGTTTGTAGGCTCATCTATTAGTGCTAAATCACATGCAGAATACATTACACGTACAAGTTCGACAAAACGCTTTTCACCTCCGGAAAGGTTTTTCATTGGCATTTTTGCTCTATCTTCATTTACCTGGAATTCATTTAAGGAAATAAGTATTTCAGTTTCTATATCGTAATATCCCTTTTCAGAAAAAATAGCGACAGCATCGCAGTATTCTTCAAGACTCACTCCCTGACCATCCCCATGTATTTCATAATTGGCAAGTTTTGCCTTCATATCGTTGTAATCAGGCAAATCATTTAATATATATTCTATTGCGGATAAATGCTCATCAAGAAAATGCTCCTGTTTTGTTAAAATAATTCTGGAGCCTTTGCGATATTCTACCTGCCCCTGAAATTCTTTTTCAAGGCTTGCAATTATATTAAAAAGTGTAGTTTTGCCTGCCCCATTCTTGCCGATCAAAGCTATCTTCTCCCCTTCATCAAGGTAAAAACCAAGATTGTCAAAAAGTGTTTTTACGCCAATTGTTTTATTTAATTTTGATACTGTCAGTAACATAAAAATTTGTTCTTCCCTTTCATCCCGGTTTTCGATGCAAAGCTAAGTAAATACCGGGATCTTATTATTTATTGAAAAATACCTGTCTAAAGGCCCGCTTCCATGGGCTGATTAATATGCGAGTCCATGATAGCTTTGGCTCAAGTTTAAAAGTATTATATAAAACGATATTGGCATTAAATTTTCAAATTATAAGGGAATATACTATATAAAGTAAAATAACTTACTATACTCTTTTATATTTATCTGCAACCAGATGCTAAAGATGTTTCCCGCATTCCTCCAATATTAAGCTGCTGAACAAATGAGTAGACATTACCCAAACCTTTTGTACATGGCCTTTCTACAATAATACCCGATTCCCACCTAAATGTTTCTATACCTACGAAATATCCCGGTATAGGGGAAACTTTCGAGATATCAGCCAGCAGAGCATAATAGGAATCAGGAGGTAAATGAGAAAAATATCCCACTCCAGCGCAACAAGCAAGTCCAGTAAGTAGAAATGCTGCTGCTCCAAATATCCTACCTAGCATTTCTTGTCTTTGTATATTTAATTTATTTTCAGGACTTATATCAGACATTCTGTTGGATTAAACACTTAAAGTAATATCTCAGGCTATATTGATAAATAATTGGATAAAACTTATATGCCTTTTTAAATTTTTCTGTTAAAATACCGCAGTTCGGTCTTACTATGGGTGCGTTAGCTCAGTTGGTAGAGCAGTTGCCTCTTAAGCAACCTGTCACAGGTTCAAATCCTGTACGCACCACCATTTCGTTCACGTCCTCTGTAATAGTCCATATCTACCTTATAGCTAGCGGTGCATCATGGTTCGAGAAATTACCTTTCCATACTAAGCCCTTAGGGAACAAAAATTCAAGGATTTTAACTCTGTGACTAGGTTCGATTGAGTTAATGAAATCATCAAAGTGTTCGAGGTAGTGGATTATAGTACACACCTTGT
>CAZHCC010000112.1:0-3311 GCA_964530975.1 uncultured Candidatus Saccharibacteria bacterium | reverse complement strand
ACGTTTTTTCCCTAATACTCCGACCTTTACCGGTGCAGGAACACCTCTTGGTCAATTGGCTGCATGTTTTGTATTACCTGTTGCCGACGATTTGGGAAAATCAAGTGAGGGCATTTTCCAGACACTTAGAGATGCTGCTTTAATCCAGCAAACCGGTGGCGGTAATGGATTTGCTTTCTCAAGACTTAGACCAAAAGGTGATAGAGTTAAAGGAAGTGCCGGAGTAGCATCTGGGCCGGTAAGCTTTCTTCGATCTTATGATAGTGCTTTTGGAACTATTGCTCAGGGAGGCACGAGGAGAGGTGCAAATATGGGTGTCCTAAAGGTAACCCATCCGGATATTGAAGAATTTATTGAATCGAAACAAAAAGAAGGTGATATAGCGAATTTTAATATATCGGTTGCTATTACTGATGCCTTTATGGAAGCGGTTAAAAATGATGCAGACTTTGAACTGATCAATCCACGCACTAAGGAAATTGCTAGAAAAGTAAAAGCAAGAGAGTTATTTAATAAAATTATTAAATTTGCTCATCATAATGGCGAACCTGGAGCTTTATTTATAGATAGGGCTAATCAGACAAATCCTGTACCAAACTTGTACGAACTGGAGGCAACTAATCCATGTGGTGAACAATGGCTCGGGCCTTATGAGAATTGTTGTTTGGGTTCAGTGAACCTTGCACAACATGTTACAGCTGACGGCAAAGTTGATTGGGAAAAATTACGCGAGAGTGTGCAATTAGCAGCTCACTTCCTAGATAATGTAGTGACCGCAAATAAATATGTACCTGCTGTACCTCAATTAAAAGAGGCTGCGCATAGAGTAAGAAGGATTGGGCTTGGAATAATGGGTCTTGGAGATATGATGTATAAATTAGGTGTTAGATATGGATCAGATGAAGGACAGGAATTTGCAGCTCAAATTATGGAATTTGTCCGATATTGGACAATGAAAAAGTCCATCGAATTAGCTAGAACCAGGGGTTCATTCCCGGCGATAAAGGGAAGTATCTATGATAAAGATAATTTTAAATGGCAAATACCTACTCCCCTAAAGCAATATCAAAGGAATTGGGGTAAACCAAGCATTGACTGGAATATGCTTTTGGATGAATTAAAATCATATGGAATACGTAATGGAGCACAAACAACAATAGCCCCGACCGGCACAATAGCAACAGTTGCAGATTGTGAATCATATGGATGTGAACCAGTTTTTGCTTTAGCATATGTACGTAATGTAATGAATCATAAAGATGATTCCCGAATACAATTAACTTATACCTCACCTTCTTTTCAGCAAGCATTGGATGCCACCAGCTTATCAGCGGAAGAGAAGAAGGAGATAATCGAAAAAGTACTTGAGGACGGTACATGCCAGAATATCGATGATTTACCAGAACATATAAAGCATGCCTTTGTTGTTTCTGGAGATATTTCTGCAGAAGAGCATGTGAGGATGTCAGGTGCAATGCAAAGATTTATTGATAATAGTATTTCCAAGACAATTAATTTCCCAGAAGGCGCTACAGAGGAAGATGTAGAAAAGGCTTACTTCCTATCCTGGGAATTAGGGGCAAAGGGAATTACAGTATATGTTACTGGAAGTCGTGATAAAGTTGTTTTGGAGACAAATAAAACCAAGAAAGAAAAAGAAGGTCAAGCATCGATATCGACAATACAGACCATCATTCAACCAAAAGAAATTAATGAGGGAGGCCCTGATTATCAACAACCTAGGCCAAAGGTTCTGACTGGTCAAACACGTAAAGTTGAAACCCCTATGGGAAATGCATATGTAACAATTAATGAAGACTTCAATAAAGAGCCGTTTGAGGTATTTCTTAATGTTGGTAGAGCAGGATCAGATGTAGCGGGTATTAGTGAGGCAATTGGACGATTAATATCATTGAATCTGAGAATCCCATCAGCTTTGGGTAGAGTGGATAGAATGAAGAATATTGTTGAAGTTCTTTATGGAATTGGAGGTTCTTCATCTATTGGATTTGGTCCAAATAGAGTTAAGTCATTACCTGATGGTATTGCAAATGCACTTAGACATTATCTGACATCAAAAGATATCCTCATTGAACATGCTGAGCCAAAAACAGCAAGCGACGATGATAAGAAATTTGATCCAACTGTAAATAGCGCAATTGCAAAAATGCCAAAAGATATTTGTAAGTCATGCGGAGCAGCAGATGTGGTAGAAATGGAAGGCTGCAAAAGATGTCTCTCCTGCGGCTACAGCGAGTGCTAAAAGCCACTTACGTGGCTTTTAGTTCCCTGTATCTTAACTAGATGCAGTACTTCAACAATATCGAATCAAGCAAAATCTCTGAGAATAACTATACTTGGTATTGACGTTTAGGTGGCTTTTAGTTGCCCCTGTACCAGTCGCTGCGCTCCAGTACAGGGCTTTGCCCTGATTGTATTTAGTCAGGGTATAAGTAAAACACTTTCTCTAAAACCTCACATAAATGTGAGGTTTTAGCAACTCACAACAACTATTCACTTTTAACTAATAATTTTTAACTAATAAAGTGCGATGGCTTCCCATCCCATACTATAAGTAGTATAATAATTCTTACCAAAGCTGAGGCATATTGATAAAGCTATGAGTTAATATAGAATCATCCAAAATGGCACATCCAATAATAAAAACCTTTGAAGACAAACTTAAAAACGATAGTAAATCTATTTATACTATAATTGCCTATACCAAAGATATAGAACAGTTTTTAGACTTTTGTATTAATACCCGCAAAAAAGAATTAAACAAGATAACAAGTGATGATATTGAGTCATTTATTGAAGATAGGAAGAAAAAAGGTTACACCCTCAAGAGTATTTCCAGGAAGCTAAATAGCATTAAGACTTTCTTCAGATTTGCAACAGACCAAAAGCATATTGAAGCGAACCCTTCCTCTACTATTTCCCACCCCAAACTTGAATCTCATGTACCAAGAATACTAACAACACAGGAATATAGATCACTTAGAGATGCATGCAGAAGAGATCAAAGATTATATTCTATTGTTGAACTTTTAATCCAGACAGGGATGAAAATTGGTGAATTATGCCGCCTTGAATTGGAAGATATTATTAATAAGAATAATATACCTGTAAAATTAAAAATTAAGAAATACGAGTCAAGCCTGGAAAGAGAAGTCCCTTTAAATGATGCAGCATCACAGGCAATTATTGATTATCTAGCAATCAGACCCAAATTTGATGGAAGGAATACTTTATTCCTAACCAAAACTGGCAATCCATTATTAATGAGAAATATTAGATTCTACTTAGAC
>CAZHCC010000111.1:0-3323 GCA_964530975.1 uncultured Candidatus Saccharibacteria bacterium | reverse complement strand
GCAGGACACAAGGCAAAAGAGGAATTTGAAAAAATGTTAAGCACCTGGTTTGTTTAAAATATTATAAACAGGGTAAACTAAAAAAAGGAGTAAAAATATGAAACTAGGAATTATTTTGACTACGACCAATGCAGAAACCAATTGGAACGCTTTGAGATTGGCAAATTTATCTCTGGATAATGGTGATGAGGTAAAAATATTCTTGATGGGTGAAGGCGTTGAGTATGAGAAGAACTCAAGTGATAAATTCAATATTGCTGAGCAGTTAAATAAATTTATGCAAAAAGAGAAGGCCCATATTTTAGCCTGTGGCACTTGTCTGAAAGCACGCAACCAGGAAAGCACTGAGACCTGTCCTATTTCAACTCTAAAGGATATGTATGCAGTTATTACTTGGGCAGATAAATTATTAACTTTTTAAATGAAAAAACAAATTTATCTTGACTACAATGCCAGTACCCCGATTGCTCCTGAAGTAAGCAATGCAATGCTACCTTTCTTGACCAAATACTATGGTAATCCCTCTAGTAGTCATTGGGCAGGAATAAAAGCAAAGAATGCAGTTGAAAAAGCCAGAGAACAAATTGCTAATTTGCTGGGTTGTACTTCCGAAGAAATAATATTTACCAGTGGTGGTAGTGAATCAAATAATACAGTTCTCAAAGGCGTTTTCTATGCACTAAAAGATAAAGGCAACCATATTATTACATCAAAGATAGAACATCCTGCAATCATAAATCCTTGCAAATTTCTGGAAAGCCTTGGAGCTGAGGTCACTTATGTTGATGTTGATCATGCTGGGACGGTTTCACCCAAAGATATTGAGAAAGCGATCAAGCCAACTACAATTCTTGTTTTGATCATGCATGCCAATAACGAAGTAGGAACAATACAGCCCATAAAAGAGATATCGGGTATCACAAAATCCAAAGGAATATTGTTTCATACCGATGCTGCTCAATCTGTTGGCAAAATACCAACCAAGGTAAATGAACTGGGTGTAGATTTTCTAAGTATTGCAGGACATAAACTATATGCACCTAAAGGTATTGGAGCATTATATATTCGTAAGTGCTCTCCATTTTTACCACTAATCCATGGTGCTGGACATGAAAATGGCAGACGTGCAGGGACAGAAAATGTTTTACTGGATATTGCATTAGGAAAAGCCTGTGAACTTGCAAATAATAATAGTACCGTAAATATTAAAATAGCTAAGTTAAAGTTATATTTCTGGAAACAATTACAAAATACATTCAGAGAAAAAGTTAAATTAAATGGAGATATCAATAATTCTTTACCTAATACACTTAATGTTAGTTTTATTGGATATACTGGCAATGAAATTCTAAATAAAATGCCAGAAGTTGCTGCTTCAACTGGCTCAGCCTGTCATTCTGGTATAACAAAACTGTCCGCTGTTTTACAGGCTATGATGGTAGATGAAAATACTGGGAAAGGTACTGTAAGATTTAGTCTTGGCCGTTATTCTACCAAAGCAGAGATTGATTATGTAATTAATAAACTAAAATCAATATGAGTTTAGATGAAATTCCAATAATTCAAAATAAGGATTACGCTGCAGCCTCGATATTCACACCAGAAAATCTGATCAAGGAAGCACAAAGACAGAAACAGATAGCAAAAATTACAGTTCCTAGTATTTGTATTCTTGATCCTGATGGAGATCTTACTAATTATATTTTACAGCATAATAATGCTGAGATAAATAATAGTTGGGTTTGTTATCATACCAAGCTATATAATTTTGAATATAATGGTAATCCGTTTGGAATAATTCCGTTTGTGGTTGGTGCTTCTTTTGCAGTTCTAGTAGCTGAAGAACTTTTCGCATCAGGCTGTAAATTATTGTTACTGTTGACCTCGTCAGGTAACCTATCCGAAGTTCATAATAAACAAAGATTTATAATTATTGAAAAAGCAATAAGAGATGAAGGGGTAAGTTATCACTATTTACCCCCTAGTATATTTTCAACTATTAATAAATCTATTTTACAAACACTAAAAAACAATAATGAACTTAGGTCTAAGATTACTTATGGTGTTAGCTGGACAACGGATGCGCCGTTCAGAGAAACACAAAAAAGCATTGATAATGCCATAAAATCTGGAGCTGCTTTAGTTGAGATGGAGTCAGCTGCTCTTTATGCTTTTGGCGAGTCCAGGAATAAGCCGATAATTTGTCTTGCTTATATTACCAATGAAATGGGTCAACAATCAGGTGATTTTGAAAAGGGGATTAACAATGGAGGCAGGGAAGCTTTAGAAATAATAGATATTATTGGTAATATCTTCAAGGAAGAGACATGAATTTAGATAAAGAGTTTTTTCCTTTTTACCACGAGGTCCGGCAATGAATATCCGGCCAAAGCCTGAAGATTGTTTGAAGTGGGCGGAGAGTGTCGGCTTTGCTAATGCAATGATGTTTGATTTAAAACCATATCACTATGGTATTGTTTTAACCAAAACTGACAAATATCATGCTATTAAACTTGTCAGTAAAGATATCGTCATATAAACTACTGCACATGAAAAAATGGTTTAAAAAACACAACAATTTATTAATGCTTCTAACCGTAATTATTGTTACAAGCTTACTAATGGAATCTATGCTTTGTGCTGGGGAGCCTATTGATGTAGGCGGAGCACATTGCTCAACTGAAATATGTTCATGTGTCTGTCATAATCCTGATATTAAGCAGGTCAGTGTGATCACGATAAAGTATCAGCCGACGGAAGCTTGTGCCATCGACATCTCATCTAAAATTAAAGGATCACAATGTAATCAGGAAATCTTTATCCCTCCTCGAGTCTAAACTCTAAACAAGCTTCTGGCTTTTCATTCTCTATTTTATTAGGAGGGAACAAATGCGTTTTTTAGCAGTATTATTAGTCATTTATTGTTTTTCTAGTTGGAGCCTTTCAGATATATTATTAGATAATCCAAATCTTTCTATTACTGGCGGATCAAGCTTTGGGGTAGGTCTTTCTCAAACCATAAATCCATTTGGCAAGCTAACTTTACAGAAGGAATTAGCTCAGCTAGAGATCTATGCTGCAACATTGAACGCCCGTAGTGTTTTGCTGGAAAGCTATTATGAAAAAGTCCGACTTACATATCAATATGCTATCGCCCAGAAGATTTTGCAACATAATCGTCGTCGCTTAACTAGATTTCAATTAATGAAAACATTTATGGATAGCCGACCAGCTCAATCGCCTCAAGTAAAAGTAGAAAAAGAGCTGATCCAAAATAGAATCATGTTAGCGAATAGCTATTTAATGGAAATTGAAGCTCAGCT
>CAZHCC010000110.1:0-3328 GCA_964530975.1 uncultured Candidatus Saccharibacteria bacterium | reverse complement strand
CTTATGAACTTAATGAATTACTTCAAAATTTTGATGTAAATAATACAAATATTTCCTTGGACGGCGAAGCCGTCTTTTACTTGTCTAATAATAGATCATTTCAACAAAGCGAAGAAATGAAAGAACTTGTAAAAGATTTAAAAAGAAAGATGAGGGGAAAGCAATTTCATGTAAAAGAAAAACCTCCTATCTTTTGCAGAAGTTATTCAATTGCACTTGTACGCTATAAAGAAGGACTACTTAAAAATGTAACCTTTACAAAAATTCCTTGTAATTCTTGGACTTGTCCTGCCTGTTTTTTAATCAAAGCAAAAAGAGCAAGAAAACTAATCAAAGAAACAATAATGCTAAATGATATGCATTACTTTTTAACTCTTACAATTGATCCTAAAAGAATTCCCGAAGAATATTTATCAAGTGGAATAAATAAAACTCATAAATATATTACAAAAAAATTTAATCACTTCGTCACGGTTCTAAAAAGAAAAACTTATAAATATTTTGATGAAAGAAAAAAGAAATTTATAGAATTTGATCTTCGTAAACAGGAAGAATCTTTGAAATATCTTTGGATTGTAGAATTCCAAAAAAATGGAAATGCTCATTTACATGTTGTACTTAATAAATTTCTACCAATAAAACATGTTTGGGATATTTGGAGTCATGTCGGAGTAGGGACTGGGGGTTTTATTGAAAAAATAAAAAGCCCTACGGGCATGGCAATTTATTTGACTGGTTATATTACAAAAGGATTAAAAAACGATTTATCTGGAAATAGTCACTTTAAATTCTTTGAAAGACGCTTCTCTATAAGTAAATCATGCGTAAGACCTCCTAAAAATGCAAAGCATTTTTTGCATGAATTTGATTATAAAAATATGACTCCTCAAGAAAGAAACGATTTACTTAAATTATACGATTTAGACTGGATTTACGAGTACATGTATAATCCAGAATATACAGAGCAATCTTTATTATTTAATACTGCCCCGAAAGATTCTAAAATATGACTTCTCAAGGGCTAAAATTTATTGTTTATAAAAGAAAATCCTCGGAAACTGATTTAAAACAAATACAGTCTTTATCTGTACAAACTGAAGTATTAGAGAGATATATTGATACACTTAATTTACAAATAGTAACAGAATTTCAGGAATCTAGAAGTGCATGGAAAACTGGAAATAGACCGGAATTTAATAAAATGATTCAACTATTCCAGAAGAAAAAAGCTAATGCTCTTTTGACTGTAAGTGTAGACCGAATCGCAAGAAATTTAATGAAAGCGGGAATTTTCGAAGAATTGGTAAAGAGTGACATTATAAAAGAAATACATACTCCAGAAAGAATTTACAAAAGACAAGATATTATTGACTTAATAGGCAGATGGGCAGACGCTGCAATATCGTCTCATAATACCTCTAAAAGAGTTTCCAGAGCGGCAGAAAGTCATGCAAATACAGGTAAGGTTGTAACAAGACGAACGGGGTATAGATTTAATAATTACACAAAACTGTTAGAGCCTGATTCAATTTACTCAAAGCATATTATTTTAATGTTTGAATTATTCTCTACAGAAGAACATTCAATCGATTCTCTAAGAAAGGAACTTAGAAATAGAAATATTAAAACACAAGGAGGATACTATTATCCAAATTCCAAAATAGGCAAAGTATTAAGAGATCCTTTTTATTATGGTGCTTCAACTTATTACGGACAAATTAAATCAGAAAAAGGACAACATCAACCAATTATTACAAAGGCAATTTTTAATAAAGTACAAAATATTTTAAACGGTAGACATAAACCAAAGAAACAAGCAAAAAAAGCATTATTTAGAGGTAAAGCCTTTTGTGCTGAATGTTATTGTTCATATACTTATGATCCTAAAACAAAAAATGGAAAAATATATGAATATTATCGTTGCTCTAATGGTAAACATTATCATCCACATTATCCCCCTGCTGTAAAAGAAAATGATATTGCATTTATGCTTGCTCCTCATTTAAAGGATTTGAAAAATGAAAAAGAAATAGCTGAACTTGCTTTAGATGTTTATAAAGAAGAATTGCTTAAACAAAAACCAAAAGACAATTCAAAGCAAATACAAAATCAAATTGAAGTTAAACAGGACGAACTTAAAAAGATTCAAAGAAAAATTGCTTTAGATGTATTTACACAGGAAGAATATGAAGATTTAAAGAAAGATATTGAAAATGAAATCAATATCTTAAAAAGTGAATTCGAAAACCAAATGCCCGAAGACCTTCAAACAACTTTCGAACTTTTAGTAAACGTCAAAATAAAGGCATTTACCGCCTTCGAAATCTTTAAAAATGGAAATTTTGATGATAAGAAAAAAATACTCAATTCTGTACTTTCGAACTTTTTAATAGAAAATAAAGAAATCTCAAAAGTAAGCCTTTTTCCTGAGTATGAAATTATGCGAAAACCTACAAAAAACGGTGAAATTTACGAATGGCTGCGGGACTAGGATTCGAACCTAGATAAGGAGATTCAGAGTCTCCTGTACTACCATTATACGATCCCACAATAATAGCTTTTTGGATAAATTTCCTTGAGATTATAACAGCAAGTTTTCTTTTTATAAATCTTTTTAAAATTAGCTAATATAAATTTTATCATGAAGGAGGAGACTTTCCGCAAAGCCTATATCCAATCCAATTTGCAGAGTAGAGAAAAGTGTTATGAGAAAGCTAGATATCTCTATTTAAAGGCTTTCTCTGGCCTATCTCAATATCATGGCAATTCAATATATTTTCGGCCCATTCCCATGAGCCCTAGGCTATATTCGCTATTTTAGATATTTCTTGGTAAAATGTTTCAGCAATTTAATCCTTTTTGATTTGTTGGTTAGGAGATTAAATTTCCCCGATAGTTAAAGTGAGGTATAGATTGCAAAGAAAATAGTAATGGATAAGAAAAAAATATTTATTGGCAACTTGCCATATTCAACTACACAAGAAAAATTAGTTGAAATTTTCTCACAGTATGGGGAAATAACAGATTCATATAAACCAGCAGGAAAAGGCTTCGGTTTTGTAACATTCGCTACAGAAGAGCAAGCTACAGCTGCAATTGAAGCAGTGAATGGACAGGACATTGACGGCAGAGCTGCTGTTGTAAATGTTGCTCAACCAAAAGAAAACAATGGTGAGAGAAGAGGCGGAGATTTCAATCGTGGTGGCGGCTTCAATAGAGGCGGAAACCGTGGTGGAGGTTTTAACCGAGACAGAGGATCTAGAGATAGATACTAATATTTAAAACAATATTTAATTAAGCTCCCAGAAATGGGAGCTTTTTTATCTTT
>CAZHCC010000109.1:0-3350 GCA_964530975.1 uncultured Candidatus Saccharibacteria bacterium | reverse complement strand
GGGTGGTTGGATATTATCCCTCAAAAGTCTATTGTAATAACGAAAAACCCTAATAAGCTAAGAGATTTCGAATCACTACGGGGTTTTGGTGTTAGAAACTCAATTTTATTTTCAAGTGGAATCTTATACTGTGGCAAAATAGACTGGCTTCAGGCCTGTACTATTACTCGTCCTGTTTTCTCCTCATCAATTATTCGGGAATATGATTCAATCTATGAGCACTGCTATGCAATTAAAGGAGACTTTCATAAAATCGGCAGGGACACTCTTTCAAGGACTAGATAACACTCTGCAATTCCTAGGGACTGTCTTGCAATCGATATGTACTGCCCTGCAAAAGGTGCGTAAATCTCTACAATTGACCTGGATTGCTTTGCAATTGAGGCGGACACTTATGCAAATGCCTGTAGCTTTGGGGAAAGAAGTGGCTTCCATGCCCAGTACTTATATCCCGGATATATTGTCATGATAGTATTTCTATGAGATAATAAATGTGAATGAACCAATATTTCAAAGAGATGCCGGAATTATATATCCCTTCAGGTATTTTGCCCGAAAAAACGGAAGAATTAAAACCTATTGTTGGTAATGAATTCTGGCTTTGTGGACCGGTTTTAAAGGCTCTGGCCACTGATTTTTGGCAGCGTAAAAGCTCTTTATTGTCTGCTGGTTTAGTGATTTCAAATATTTTTTTATCCGCCTGCTCTGCCAATGAAGTCACTCAATCTCCAAGTACTCCCACTTTAACTACTATACCAGTACCTTTACCAACTCCCCTTCCTACACCGGTATCTATAGAAGGTGATTTCGGGCCTCCGGTTAATGATGAAAAGCAAAGAGGCTATCGTAATCAGATAGGGAATTATACTTTGCTCGCTGCAAATAAAGAAGATGGAGAGTATTTAACACAAATTATCACGAGGGCATTAGATATTCCAATGATAAAAAATGCGGTAGAGAAAAACCCAAGAAAGACTATAATCACAACATTTCTTGAACATAATCCAGGGGAATGGGGAAGATCGTCTATAGAAACTCAAATAGAGTCACCTTTGCTTGAAAATGGTTTTTTTAATGGGCAGGGTATAGAACTTACAACCAGGGATCAGCTTAGAGAAACAATTATTGCAGAGATTAATGCCGGTTCTTTGAGTCCTGATGTACTTAATGATGATGCATTGCAAGAAAGCCTTGCTATAGTTGTAGCTGCCCAGGAAATCCTTCATGGAGTCGGGGGTATACGTGAGCTGGATATGGAAGCCCTCAATAAATATGGCGGAACTGTTGGTGAATCCGGGGTGACAAGAATTGTAACCCATGGCTTTGGACTTAATATTCAATATGATGACAATACATATGCTCGAACCTTGGTTATTGGTGAGGCGGCAACTGATTTGATGACAATAAGTGCTGTAAAAGGTTATATCCCAGATGCACACTTCCAAGTGGCTAAAGCATATATTGAAGGAAATTCTTATGCCCCGCCACATTCATTTGTACTTGAGAGTATTGCTGCAAAGGATACTCATTTTGTAGATACTATGTATGAATATTATTTAACGGGAGATTATATTAAATTGCTTCCCTTGATGGAGTCTAGGCTTGTAGAATCTCCGATTAAAAATAGTGATCAGGCAAATTCATCTTTATCCGAACAAGAAAGAATCCGTAGGGCTTATGAACAGGTCTCGGAATTTCATAAATCAGGGATAACAATAATAAGAGACGGTAAAGATCCTCTTAGAGATTTACTACTTAAACAGAATTTGATTGACCCTAATATGAGAAAGGCTATAGGAGTTAAGTAAGCAGCATTTATTTATTCGCTAATACTATATTTCTTAATTTAAGCTTCCAGATATAGTCCTTCGGGGGCTTAAGATTGGGGTTCGCAAATATAAATAAGCATCTAAACAAGTATTTCCCAAAGCGGCTTTGTTTGTTATAAGATTTTGATCAAATTAAATATGTCTATTAATAAATATATATAGATTATTAAATCCCATAAAAGCTTGCAGCTGTTTTTGCTTTGATACTTATAATTATATTTTTGATTAAATTCAAAGGTAGTTTTTTTGCTAATGGAAATCTGATCGTTCCGCTCGATGTGCTGTATTCGCTTAATAAATCTTTAAATTCATCAATTGCTCTTGATCCATAAGGATAAAAACCATAATGCTTTTGAGTTACCATCAATCCCGCATAAGGCTGTCCGCGATAAAAAAATGCTGGTATGCCATAACTTACACCTTCAGTTGAATCGGGAATTGTTTTCTTTGAAATACGGTAAAATTCCTGAAAGATATTACGATGAGCAGTATCAAGTCTGGAGATATAATCTGCTACAGGTTTTGGACCTTTGGGATCAAAATTAATTTTTGGCATTTTAATTAAATCCAGTTTAGCTATTTTAAAGGATTAAAACTAATATTCTTTGCAAGAAATACACTTTAATAAGAATATGATTATAATCATTATATAAATTGTAATGCTGAAATTTTTTCTCAATTTAAATTCAATTATGCTAGGCTCTCAGAACCCCGAAGAACTCGCCTCTTTTTACACAAAGATATTGAATAGAAGACCTGACATAGCTTATGTAGGCTATTACGGATGGCAGGTTGGAGCATGTTTCTTGTCAATTGGAGAACATTCGGAAATCGAAGGAAAATCAATTCAACCGCAAAGGATATTACTGAACTTCCAGGCAACTGATGTTATTCGTGAGTACGAGAGAATGGTTGCTGCTGGAGCAATTGTTATAAAAGAGCCATATGAAGTAGGGGATGAATATATTGCTACACTTGCAGATATCGACGGGAATTATTTCCAGTTAATGAGTGATTTTGAATAATAAGAAATATTATTTTCTGCCGAATCGTTTCTCATTGCGTAGTTTCCGTTTTGTAATTTCAGTCTCACGATTTTTGGGTTTCGAAGTTATTTTCAATTTATCAAAAAGCTTTTCAATTGATACAGTTATCTCTTCAACGGATTTATCTATTTCTAATTGATTCTCTGAACCGGGTTTTTGCATACCGGATACTTTCCATACAAATTGTACTGCCGCATCGTGGATTTCTTTATTTGTAGCTATTGTTTCGAAGTTGAAAAGCTGTTTTATATTTCTGCACATGTTTTTTAACTCAGTAATTCAGTAACTCAGTAAATTTATTGAATTTTCATTATAATTGCATATGTCTACCGATAAAGCCACAATTGACTCTTATAATCAGAATGCCCATTTATGGGCCGGGAAGATGAGAAGCGGCAAGAATTATGCTCATTTATTTATTGAAAAGCCTGCCATGGCCTTGGAATTAGACTTAATTGGCGACTTATCCAATTTG
>CAZHCC010000108.1:0-3399 GCA_964530975.1 uncultured Candidatus Saccharibacteria bacterium | reverse complement strand
CAACACCTGTAACTGGCATACTTCATTGATAAAAATGAAGTTCTCAAGTTATGTCAAGGACTGGTAAGGTTTTGCGCGTTGTTTCGAATTAAACCACATGTTCCACCACTTGTATGAGCCCCCGTCTATTCCTTTGAGTTTTAACCTTGCGGTCGTACTCCTCAGGCGGAAGATTTAACGCGTTAGCTAGACCTCTAAAACATTCATTCATTTAAAGAATGCTCTAAAAGTGAATCTTCATCGTTGACTGCGTGGACTAGTAGGGTCTCTAATCCTTTTTGATCCCCACGCCTTCGCATCTCAACGTCAGTAACTGTATTTTTTACGTACATAAAGTGCCAGATAGTTGCCTTCGCTTTCGGCCTTCCTCCTGATATCTATGAATTTCACCTCTCCTTCAGGAATTCCACTATCCTCTCACTTACTCAAGACTACCGCTTATTTTGAATCACCTACTTTCCAGTAGGACTTTATCAATTCTTCATCATTTGATGGAGTATCCAGATAGAGAAGGACTGAGTTCACAAATGGAACAAAGTTGAATCTCGGAAATAAGAAGTATAGTCCGCCTACATGCTCTTTACGCCCAGTCATTTTGAATAACGCTCGCCCCCTCCGTATTACCGCGGCTGCTGGCACGGAGTTAGCCGGGACTTTTAATTAAACTTTCATCACCATTCTCAGTTTAAGGCAGAGGTTTACGACAAATTACGCCTTCTTCCCTCATGCAAGATAGCTGGATCAGGCTTGCGCCCATTGTCCAATATTCCTCACTGCTGCCACTCGAAAGTGTCTGGGCCGTGTCTCAGTCCCAGTGTGGCTGATCATCCTCTCAAATCAGCTAAGGATCTTCGGCTTGGTAGGCCTTTACCCCACCAACAACCTAATCCTACGCGAGCTCATCTTTAAACGCACTACGGCTTTCACTCTATTGGGTATTTAATAAATATCTTATCCCCAGCTTAAAGGTAGATTCTCACGCGTTACTCACCCGTTCGCTACGGAATAAATTCCGTTCAACTTGCATGTGTTAAGCTTCTTGCTAGCGTTCATTCGGAGCCAGGATCAAACTCTTGTCCATTAAGTCTCTATTAATTGGCCTTTTAAAGAAAAAGACCAACAGATGCATGAAGATCATGCATATTTTTTTACTTGTCCTTCTACAAGACAAAATCCTGTTTTAGATTATCCTTTAATTAAATTAATAAATTCAACAGCAACAGTTCCTCGTACACGATAGTAGACTACTAAAAGAGCAAGCCCAATTGCAGATTCTGCGGCAGCAACTGTTAAACTAAAAAGGGCGAAAACTTGCCCAAGAACATCGTCTAAAGCAACAGAAAAAAAAAGAAAATTTAAGTTTACTGCTAAAAGCATAAGCTCAATTGACATAAGCATAACAAGAATATTCTTTCGGTTAAAAAAGATTCCCCAAATTCCAATGAGAAAAAGAATAAAAGAGACAGTCAAAAATTTTACTAAATCCATGAATTAATTTATATTTATTATTTTGTTTTTAAGAAAACAGTACTGAAATGCTGAATAATACAATGGGCAAGAAGGGACTTGAACCCCCGACTTTACGCTTATCAGGCGTATACTCTTACCAACTGAGTTACCTGCCCATCAACTTCGAGCATTCTCTATAAGAGAAGACTACTCAAAGCTGTTTGTGCTCTTTACATAACAAGAGCACAAGCAACTTTATGACTCATTATGTACAATGGAGCTGGGTAAAGCATAAGAAGTACTAAAAAGAAGAAACACGCTGTAATACAGTACGAAGCTGCTAGTGAAGGTCGTGCTAATGTTACCCATGTTTTCGGAGTTTCAAAATACATGATTTTTACAATACGAATATAATAAAAACAACTTACTGCACTGGTTAATACTCCAATGATAGCTAAGGCATACTGAGATACATTCATTGCTGTCCAAAAGACAGCAGCTTTTGCATAAAATCCTGCAAGTGGCGGTACTCCTGCAATAGAAAATAAAGCAACTGAAATAGTTAAAGCAAGAATTGGATGTGTTTTCCCTAAGCGTGCAAAATCAGTTGTATATTTAAAGCGCTCCACTTCATTAAATCCAGCACGATGCACTGGAATTAGTAAAATACCAAAGAGAAGAGCAGTTGTAATAACATAAACAACAAGATAAATAACAACCGACTGAACTGCTTCAAGTGTTCCACAGCATACTCCAAGAAGAATATATCCTGTATGTCCAATTGAACTGTAAGCCAATAGTCGTTTAATTCTTGATTGTGTAAGCCCAGCAAAACATGATAAAATCATGGAAGCTGCGCTACAAAAGAACAGTAATGCTTGCCAATCTGGAAGAAAATCGTAAAAACTTTGATAAAGTACACGAATTAATACAAAAAAGAAGCTTGCTTTCGGAACAATTGAAAAGAAAGCTGTAACAGGTAATGGAGCCCCTTCATAAACATCAGGCGACCACATATGAAATGGAACAGCTGTTACTTTGAATAGGATTCCAATCATTAAAAAGATCATTCCTAATTCACATCCACGCCATTCAGTAACGCTTGAAATACCACCTTCAAAACTTTCTCCGCAACGAAGAATTTGTGATAATGCGTCGAATTCTAACGTTCCTGTAAACCCATAAATTAAAGAACATCCAAATAAGAGAAGACCTGAAGAAAATGCTCCTAATAAAAAGTATTTTAATCCGGCTTCGGTAGAAAATTCAGAATCACGTCTGAATGCTGCTAAAACATAAAAGCATAAACTTTGAAATTCTAGTGTTAAATATAAAGCTAATAAATCTCCTGCAGAAATAAAACAAATCATTCCTGTTGCAGATAAAAGGAAAAATAATGGGAATTCAAACGAATTCATTGATTGTCGACAAAGAAAATCTTGAGAAAGCCATAAGGTTACCATAGTTCCTGCAAGTATTACCACTTTAAAGAACGTTGTTCCATAATCAACAATAAAACTATTTGATAAGACAGCGCAATGTGACCATGGATTTGCAATCAGAAGAACAATGGTCCACCCAAGTACTAATTGTGCAAGCCAACTCAACTGAGAAACTAAAATCGGATAGTTATAGTGTTTTGACGTTGCCATAACAACACCATAGACGATAAGTCCAAGGGTACATAAAACAAGAAAAAGTTCTGGTATAATAACTTTTAAATCATTTTCAAAAAAGACTGCCTGAAAAGAAGTGTCAGTTGTTTGAAAAAAAGGCCATGAAATATCAAAATTCATAAAAAAGTATTTTTAAAGAAAAGAGTCTTCAACAGGTGTCCATACACCCGAAGGGTATTAATGCACTAAAGTACTTACATAGAATGCATCCTGCAGGACTCGAACCTGCGACCTGCAACTTAGAAGGTTGTTGCTCTATTCCAACTGAGCTAAG
>CAZHCC010000107.1:0-3406 GCA_964530975.1 uncultured Candidatus Saccharibacteria bacterium | reverse complement strand
TCCATTAATATCATGTGTTTGAACGTTCATCCATTCATCAAATAAAGCTTTTTCCATATCCTTTTGTGTGCCTGCCGTATTCGTTATTGTTTGTGTTTCAATCCCAAGATTATCCAATGCTTTCTCAAAACTTGTAAGATCAACTCTTACACCAATATTACCAACAAATGCTCCTGGTCTGGAATATATGAATCTTGCACAATTTGGTATCCAATATCCCAGGGAAGTACCTGATGAATCTATAAATGCATATACAGGTTTCTTGGAATTCAGTTCACGCATTTCACGACAAATCGGTTCGGCAGCATCTGCAGCTCCACCAGGAGTATTCAATCTAACGATAATTGCTTTAACGTCTGAATCTTTTGCTGCTTTTTGTAATTGAGCATTTATAGTCTGATTACTTAATGTTAAAGGAGTCGGCTGTGTTTCATAATAAACGACATCATTAATATCAATGACTGCAATCTTATTTACGGTGAGAGAGCTTGTGGAACCATATTCATCGGCAATTCTATCTTCAATCAATATAGGTGACTCTGTAGAAGTGAATGTGTCTAGAGAACTCATTGCAGAGCCTGAGAAAATCGTGATAAAAGCACAAAAACATGTAAATAGTAGTAATAAAGTACCACATCCAAATAGCCAAATCTTTCTTCCGGATCCACTTTTGGGCTCGGAATATGATTCAATTCTTTGAGATGAATGTATGGGCTGTGCTGTAGTAGCCGGATTTAGTGTATTCGTAGTAATTGTATCCATTATATAGATTTGCAATTTTAGCATTTATTTTGTTAAGGCAGAAATATTTTTTTGAATGGGCGTTGGGGTTTACTTTCCAAACTTTAGTAGAGTATAATTTATAAATTAATGTGTATTTGGTTATATAAAACTTTGATTACGGCAAACGCACGGATGGGCTATTAATCTTTCTTTTAAATTACACTTGGATATACTTTCATAAAATTAAATAATTTCGATTTTCGCAAGGTTTTGAGATTTATAAGTTATCGATCATATTTTTCTAAACCTTTTGAATAAATTAATACAAAAAATAAGAATGACATCACTAAAATTAAAAAGAAAATTTATAGAATTTTTCGAATCTAAAGGACATAAGAGAATTTCAAATTCCTCCATAATTCCTGAAAATGATCCATCTGCCTTATTCATTAATTCGGGGATGCACCCGCTTGTAAGATTTCTTACCGGGGAACCTCATCCACTTGGAGATCGGCTTGTTAATTATCAAAGAGCAGTAAGAACTGGTGATATTGAAAATGTCGGTGTTACAAAGCGCCATCATACTTTTTTCGAAATGCTTGGTGAGTGGTCTTTGGGAGATTACTGGAAAAAAGAATCGCTGGAGTGGAGTGTTGAATTTATGGTTGAGCAGCTTGGATTAGATCCACAACGATTGTATGGAACTGTATTCAAAGGTAATGATTCCGTTAAAAAAGATGAAGAGGCTATTGAGATATGGAAAGGTATTTTTTCAAAATATGGAATTGAACCGACAATAGGAGATGAATTTTTAATGGATAATTGTCCAAGGATTATAACTTTAGGTGAGGAGGATAATTTTTGGCCTAAGGTCGGAAATGTAGGACCATGTGGACCTTGTTCAGAGATATATTATGATTTGGGAACTGGAGAAGATACGGACTCAAGATATTTAGAACTTTGTAATAATGTATTTATGGCTTACTACCGTAATGCGGATGGAAGTTATGCTGATTTAGCGCAAAGAAATATAGATGTTGGATGGGGATATGAGAGGATACTGAGTGTACTTCAGAACAAGAATTCAAAAGGTGATGTGCCTAATACAGCTTCAAACTTTGATACTGATCTTTTCAATCTGGAAAAAGGACTTCTACTCAAAAACTATGATTTAACTCCTAGTAGTTATGATACTGATCCAATTATCCGTCGGGATATCAGAGTAATAATGGATCATATGAGAGCTGCAATAATGATTATTGGAGATGGGATTGAACCTTCAAATAAAGATCAGGGATATATTCTTCGAAGACTAATCAGGAGGGCCGTAACATTTGGTTGGAAATATAAAAAAGATGAGAATGCGAAAATTCTTCTTGAAGTAGCAGAAAGTTTTTTTGAGAAAGCGATTAAGGACGAAGAGTATGCATTTATGTCTGATAAAAAAATAGAGATTTTAAATATTCTGCGTGAAGAAATTGAAAAATTTGAGAAAGTTCTTGTTAATGGTATTAAAGAATTAAATAGGGTTAATGGAGAAATTATTTCAGGTGAAATTGCATTTAGACTCAAAGAATCATTAGGATTACCCTTAGAAATAACCGAACAAATAGCTATAGCCCAGAATAAAAAAGTGGATATTGAAAAGTATGAGCTTTTGATGGATGAGCATCAAGCTCGTTCCCGAGCTGGTGGCGAAAAGAAATTTGTAGGTGGATTGGGAGATTATTCCGAAGAATCAATCAGATATCATACTTGTGCACATTTATTTCTTTCAGGCGCCAAAAAGCTTTTGGACTCATCCATTCACCAGAAGGGCCAGAATATTACTTCTGAAAGACTTCGTTATGATATCAATTATCCAACTCCGATTTCAGCCGATAAGCTACTTGAAATTGAGAATTGGGTTAATGAAAAGATTTCATCAGACCTGAAAGTTGATTTCATTGAAACTACTTTGGAAAATGCAAAAGAGTATGGAGTTGAAGGAATGTTTGGCGATAAATATGCCAAGCTTGATTTAGTCAAAATATATAGAATTTATCCGAAGGATTCTGGAATTGATGAAAATGAGCTTATTGATAAGGATAAGGATAAGTATTTGTCATTAGAATTCTGTGGCGGACCACATATTAATTTTACTTCACAAATTCTAGTACAGGGACGATTCAAAATTCAAAAGGAGGAGAGCGCCGGTGCCGGTATCAGGAGAATTAGGGCTGAGCTCATTAAATAAGTGATATTTGCAAAAAATCCCGATCTAATCAATAATAGCCCTTAAAGCAATGTTTATTAAGATTGAAAATTTGATGAAGAAACTTGGTGAAAGTCAAATTTTCTCAAATGTTAATCTTATGCTTACAGATGCGAATAAGATCGGGATTATCGGCAAAAACGGTTCGGGCAAAACCACCTTCCTTAAAACTATTATTGGTGAGCTGCAACCTGAAAAGGGGAGTATACAGATTGATCCGAATGGTGTCAAAGTCACTTACTATGCTATAGTCATTCTTACGGCTATTAAACCAAAAAAGTGTCATTGAAGTTATAATTATGACTATTACCAACAAAACGACGCCTGAGTGGGAGGCCGCCCTCGGTGAAAATATCCGGGCGCTGCGAATTCGAAGCAATCTAGATCAGCAAACGCTCGCCGCGCGGGCGGGCATTTCGTTGGGCGCCG
>CAZHCC010000106.1:0-3445 GCA_964530975.1 uncultured Candidatus Saccharibacteria bacterium | reverse complement strand
TTGTCACAAAATCCTGAATATCCCTCACTTACTGCTTCATGCGGACAGTTTATGTTCTTCAAGAAATCATCCTATAATGCTTTAGGGGGGCATTCAATAGTAGGACAAAATATTGTTGAGGAAAGGGAGCTTGCAATTCAGCTAAAAGTTCAAGGCTATAAAGTTGCAACATATTTGGGAAATGATGTTGTTTTTTGTCATATGTATAATGGATTTCGTAATAGTATTAATGGATTTGCAAACCCATTTTATGGTGGTTCAAAAATGAATACAATACATTTTTTTGCATTCCTTTTTTCATTGTCTGGAATTTATTTTTTCCCATTCATACTTATGTTTATAGACTCGATTTATATCATTGCAGTACTAATAATCATTCTGCAAAGAGTACTCCTTGCTATACTTTACAATCATAGTTTTGTATTAAGCATTTTGTTACATATGATACAAATGATTGTATTTGCATATATTGGAATATTATCATATTACCGGACTGTGACTGGAAAATTGATTTGGAAGGGTAGAGTCGTAAATCAAGTGATAAAGAGCTAGGTATATTCAGACTCGCCACCTTAAATGCCATGGTTCATAAATATATTCTGGATTTCCATAAGGATAACTTATCCTAAAATTAAATTTTATTGCATTAATTTCCAGCCATTTTGCAAATATATTATTTGTATCTGAACTAAATTGATAATTTGTTTCATTAGAAAGCAAATCAACCGTAGTCCCAAGTTGATGTTCACTATGACCTGGTTTCGCGGAATATTTACTTGTTCGTTTAATTGCCTCTTCCAAAGTGATTCCTGGTGCCGATTTCAATTCGTTTTGAACATACGAATTGAAAGTTGATTCTTGATCAAAATAAGATCTATAACCGGAAACAACTTTTAATTCTATTCCATCCTTCCTGGCAGATTCTATCAGCTTTAGTAAGTCATTTTCTATCAGTCTTGAAACCTGAACTTTTCGTGTAGAATATTTTGTATTTAATACGATTAAATCGTCTGGAATAAAATTATTAAGTGAATTCGTCTTTGATACAGGAAAATATATATAATCTTTTGTTGAAGCAAACGTAGTATTTATTGGTGATGGACTTGGTATAATTTCAATTTGCCTTTTTAATTCCTGAATACTTTTCTCGTGAGCATTCGAGTAAATATTCTTCTTGATTTTATTATTATTAACTTCATAAACTAAACTCTTATTTAAAGGCAGAAACCCTATTATAAAAACATTAAGGGTAAATATTATGAAAAAAAGATATATAAAAAGTTTTAATGAATTATAATACATTTTAATTATTTCACTTTATTTTGAGGCGGAACATTAAACTTAATCATTAGCTCATCAGCAATATCAATCCATCCCCATTGTGCAACAGTAACGGAGTTTGCATTACTTCCATTTTGGTCAGTCTTTGGCTCATTAAACCATACCAATAATGTGAATTTAGGATTTTCTAATGGAGCAATTCCAATATAACCCATATTGACTGCATCTTCACGATAACCTAATCCATTTACTTTTGGTATATTCGCTGTAGCTGTTTTCCCTGCAAAAGTGTATTTGTCATAAAAGGACTTCGCTCTAGAATTACTTCGTTCCGTAGCTGTACCACTAATTTGCAATGCATTCTTCGCTGATTCAGGTGTTACAGCCTGCCTTACTATTTGTGGCTTAAAAGTTTTTATCTGTCCATTATCACTAATAGATTTGATAATGGTTGGTTTATAGTAAGTTCCATTTGATGCTAATGCATTCCATGCTGCAGTCAGCTGAACAGGCGTAAATGCAATGCTTCCCTGTCCGAATGCTCCAGTAGATAAGTCAACTTTTGTCCACTGATCCGAATCTTTCATACGGAAATATGGTTCATCTGCTACTTCTATTCCAGATATTTGCCCGAGTCCAAATCGCTCAAATGTTTTTGCAAAGTCTCTTGCAGGTATAGTTTGTGCTATTCTAAATGCCCCTATATTATCGGACTTCCTAAGCATATCAGTTACAGTCAAAGAGGTTTCTGCTTTTTTTGATGCAGTACAAAGAATTACGTCAATGACTTCTTCGCATCCTCTATGGGATCCCAATTGAAAGTTTGGATCTACTGGTATAGATTGGAAATTATAAGCTATTGCAAGAGTTACAGTTTTGATAACTGAGCCAGGTTCATAAAGCGAGCTAGCTGCTGAATTTCGATAGACATCACCTGGAGGTAGACTTTCTTTACGAAAAACCGATCTTGCTGATATTGGAAATTTATCAATCCTCCCCAGCTCTTCAGCTGTTAAATAATCTTTTTTATCTATATCAAGGGATTCTACCAGTTTCTTCTTTTCCCCTTCGAGTCTCCTCTGCTCATCCTCTAATTTCTTCATTTGCTCGATATATCCATCAGGATAAATAATATTTTCATTCTTTACTATAATTTCCTCCGGCTTTGATTCATTACACTTTTTATGTAATACCTTATAATAATCCAAGTTGCAGTCTATTAACTCTCCCTCCCAGTATTTATTTGGGTCATATGTGGGTACATTCGCCATAGCAATGATCCTTCCTGTTCCTACCTCCATTATCACTGCTGAGACCTCCCTTGATTTTGTTATATTCATCCATTCCATTAGTTTTCTTTCAAGAACTGATTGAATATTTCTATCAATGGTTAAAGTAATATCAATACCATTTTTGGAAGAAATACTATCAAAGTCACGATTAACTATCACTTGATTTTGATTATCTTTCTGACCCTCAAAAAGACCTTCTGTACCCCGCAAAACCCCATCAAAATATTGTTCAACACCATATTGTCCAATCTCCTTACCCTCATCAGTAGGACGCACAAAACCAATAATCTTTGATGCTAAAGCTCCATTTGGGTATGACCTTATAAATTGTTGTTCAGAGTTCCATAATCCTGTGGACAAAGGATATTTACCCTCAAATTTCAACTTGGCTTCAGGTTTAATTTTTCTTGCAAGTGCTACATAATGTTTTGGTGTCGATATTGCCTGAATAACTTTGGATTTTTCAATGCCGATTATATCTTCAAAATCTTGAGCGAATTTCTCAATAGATATATTATTTTTCACTGCTAATTCTGTCTTAAAAGCTGGGGGTAAAGCATAAATAGAATAAGCTAACTCACTTATTGCAAGGGGGCTGCCATCATTAAAATATACACTTCCTCTTGTTGCCTGATATGTACTCCTCAAACTATTTTTAATTTCAGAACGCACTATCCATTTATTATTTTCTAGAACTTGAATTCTGAATAACTGAAATAAAAGTAAGATCACAAGAAACAGAAATATAAATCTTATATAATCTGTTTTCCTGGCTAATGCTTTTGACATCTGAATCTATACCCTTAACACTGAGTAGTAAGTGTATTTTATTAATAATAATACTGAATTACTCGCTTAAAGTTAAATAATTA
>CAZHCC010000105.1:0-3448 GCA_964530975.1 uncultured Candidatus Saccharibacteria bacterium | reverse complement strand
CAAAACAGGAAGAGCTTTCTATTGAAGAATATATCCTGCAAAACTTTATCGAAGTATTTGCAATTTGTAATGAAATAAATTCATTAGGATCTGATAATGAGCAAATCGAAAAATTAATAGATTTACAAGCTCGATTCGAAGAGCTTGGCGGATATCGTCTCCAGGCAGCTATAGATGATGCGCTAATCAAATTAGGTCTATCCCATTTTAAACCAGAGGATAAAGTCGACATTTTAAGTGGAGGTCAAAAAACAAAATTACAACTTGCAAAAGTTATTGTTCAAAACCCGGATATTTTACTTTTAGATGAACCTACAAATCATTTGGATGCAGATTCTATAAATTGGCTTGTAGAATTTATAAAAAGAAGAAAAGGAATAACTATTATTGTTTCACATGACCGTCATTTTCTAAATCAAAGTGTGAATCAGATCTTGGAATTCGAAAAAGGGGAATATAAACTTTATTTTGGTAATTATGATGATTATCACAAAACAAAAACTGAAGAAATAAATAGAAATCTTGAGGAAATAAAACAAACAAATAGAAAATTAGAAAAACTGGAAGCCGCCGCCCAGGCCAAGACTTCTCAAGCAGTACATCAAATTGCGATGCGTCCGGATAAGAAAAAATATGGTCGTCATTCCAAAACAATTATGCGCAATAAAGCCGGAAAGAAATTGAGAAGTGTAAAAATGATGCAAAAAAGAATCGATTCCTCAATAGAAAGAAATCAAAACATTGCCCCGAAAAAATATAAAAAAATGGGCTTCGAAGCAATTGCATCAGGAAGTATTGGGGATTTTATTCTGAGAATTAAGGATTATGAATTATGTATTGCGGATAAAATCTTAGTCGAAAATATTAATCTTGAAATTCTAAATGGTGAAAGAGTTGCAATAACCGGAGAGAATGGAAGTGGTAAAACTACTTTAATCAAGCGAATTATTGATAGTTTCCATAATACAGTTCCGGAAATTAAATCCGGTCCAAATGTGAAATTAGGTTATTACTCTCAGGAGCATGAAGAAATAAATGTAAATCTTACTGTTATTGACGATTTTCGCCAGAGTTACCAAATGCTGGAAATGGATGCGGCAAATTATCTGCATCGGCTTCTTTTTACATACGAGCAAATCCGTCAGAAAGTCTCGGATCTTTCGCAAGGAGAGAAATCGAAGCTTTGTCTAGCAAAAATACTTGCAAGTGATCATAATTTCTTGGTCCTGGATGAGCCTACAAATCATTTGGACATTGCTAGCAGAGAGGTGCTGGAAGATGCTCTTATGGAGTATAAAGGAAGCATACTAGTTGTGTCTCATGATAAGTACTTCCTCGAAAAGTTAAGCCTTAATTCAAAATTTGAGATCTCCAAACAGCAAATTGAGGAGAAATTATTAGTTTAAGAAAGGCAAGATTAGAAGCACCTCATACAGCTTTAGAAGTATTAAGTCATTGAATTTCAGTGATTCTAAGAAAATATGTTTTATAAGTTTCCAAAGGGGCAATTTGTCATTATTTATGCTACAATCCTCAGATAAAATAAATAACTTTTTGTGAATATTAATCCCGAGAAAATAAGAAATATAGCGATTATCGCTCACGTTGATCATGGTAAAACGACTTTGGTCGATGCTTTTATGAAACAAAGTCATCTATTCCGCGATAATCAGGCGGAAATGACACAGGAAATGATTCTCGATTCCGGTGATTTGGAAAAGGAAAAGGGGATTACAATTACCGCCAAAAACATTGCTATCCGTTATGGAGACTATAAAATCAATATTATCGATACTCCAGGCCATACAGATTTCGGCGGAGAAGTTGAGCGTACACTCAATATGGCTGATGGAGTAATACTGCTTGTTGATGCCCAGGAAGGCCCTAAGCCACAAACAAAATTTGTTCTGCAACAGGCGTTTCGTCTTGGTCTTAAACCAATTCTAATAATTAATAAAATTGATAAACAATATGCAAACCCTCAGAAAATCCTTCAAAAAGTAAATGACCTATTTCTTGACCTTGCAACAACTGATGATCAATTAGAATTCCCGGTTTATTATGCAATCGGCAGAGAGGGTAAAGTATGGGATAAGCTTCCAGATGGCGATATGACAGCTGCAAATTCCATTCCCGGTGACTTAAAACCACTTTTGGATGGAATTATTTCTCATGTACCGGCACCTTTAGTTCGAATTAATGATTTAGAAGCTCCTTCAAAGCCTTTCCAAATGCTTATTACATCACTTGAATTTAACTCGCATTTAGGTCGTTATTTGATTGGTAAAATTAATAGAGGTTCAATTAAAACAGACCAAAGTGTTGTTGTAGCTGTTCCCGGAGAAGGGGAAAATGCTGAACCTAAAGTTTTGCATCGAGGCCGAATCAAGAAAATCCTTGTTCGTGAAGGGCTGAATTTTATTGAAGTGGACTCAGCTTCTGCGGGAGAAATAGTTGCCTTAGCTGGAATTGACTCTACCGATATTGGAGCTACACTTTCTGATCCATCTACAATTGAAGCTTTGCCAAAAATCAAAATCACTAATCCGTCAGTTCGTATTAAATTTGAAGCTTCAACTTCGCCACTTGTTGGTAAAGATGGTAAATATGTAACGGCAAAACTTTTACAGCAAAGACTTGATAGAGAAGCGGAAACAAATATCGGTCTTGATATTTCCAAATCGGATGAAGGTTCATACTATGTTGCCGGTAGAGGAGAATTGCAACTCTCTATTTTAATCGAAACATTAAGAAGAGAGGGATATGAATTCCAGATCCGTAAGCCGGAAGTTGTCTTGAAAGAAGAAAACGGCCAGAAATCGGAACCGATAGAAGAATTAGTAATTGATACAAATGAAGAATTCTCAAATGAAGTTGCATCTGCACTTTCTACGCGTAGAGCGGAGATGGTGAATATGGAAACTGAGAATGGAGAAGTTCACTATACTTACAAAATTCTCACTAGAAATCTTTTAGGTCTTCGTAATGAACTTTTGACAAGAACTAAAGGTAATGTTGTGATGAATAACTACCTTTACGGATATGTGCCATTTGATTCCAAAATCCCGGAACAACATCGTAAAGGTGTTTTGATCTCGACAGAATCTGGACTTGCAATGGACTATACACTTAATGTCGTGCAGTGGAGAGGTGAAATGTTTATTACCGGATCAGACGAAGTTTATGAAGGTATGATTGTCGGAATCCATAAATATGTTGAAGATCTTGAGGTTAATGTTTGCAAAGCAAAACATAAATCAGGTGTACGTGTAAATGCTGCACAGCAGACACATATTATGCTAAAGCCTCCAATCCAACTTACTTTGGATTTTGCATTACTTTTCATTGCAAAGGACGAAATGCTTGAAGTTACACCAAATCATTTGAGACTGCGTAAAGTTCATCTTAAAGAGCATGAAAGAAAGTGGGCTAAGAGAGGGACGCTTAC
>CAZHCC010000104.1:0-3456 GCA_964530975.1 uncultured Candidatus Saccharibacteria bacterium | reverse complement strand
ATTTAAAGCTGAGATTGAATCTGCTGTTTATACACAGACCGATGTTGATGTAGCGGTAGATAAGGTTAATAAAAAAATCGTCCGTAAAAACATTCTCTCAAAAGAAAAACGTCCGGATGGAAGAAAGATTGATGAAGTCCGTGCATTATCAATGAGAGTTGGTGTACTTCCGAGAGTTCATGGCTCAGCACTTTTTACAAGAGGTGAGACACAGAGTTTAACAATTGTTACTTTAGGTACAGATAGAGATGCATTATCTCTACAGGACTTAAATGGTGAACATTCCAAAAAATACTTCCATCATTATAATATGCCTGGTTATGCAAATGGTGAGGTTGACCGTAAATTTGGTATGGCAAATCGTAGAGCCATCGGGCATGGTTCAATTGGTGAAAAGGCTTTGACAAATGTATTACCCTCCGAAACTGAATTCCCATATACAATTAGAGTTGTATCAGAAATTGTTTCCTCTAATGGTTCAACTTCCATGGCAGCAACATGTGCCTCAACCCTTGCGCTTATGGATGCCGGTGTGCAGATAAAAAAGATAATCGGTGGAATTGGTGTCGGTTTGGTTTTCGAGGACAATAAAAACTATAAAATTTTGACTGATATCATTGGAATGGAAGATTTTTATGGTGATATGGATTTTAAGATTACCGGATCAAAAGATGGCATTACCGCAATTCAGCTGGACAATAAAATGTCAGGTATACCAGTTGAACTTTTGATTGATGCAATTGATCGATCAAAGACTGGTAGAATTCATGTAGTCTCAAAAATGATTGAGTGTATGGATAAGCCACGTCCTGCAATTTCTAAATTCGCTCCTCAGGTTAAAGTTATTCAAATTAATCCGGAAAAAATTGGCGAGTTGATTGGCCCTGGCGGTAAAATGATTAGAAGTATTACCGAAAAAACAGGTGTGGAAATCAATATTGAGGAAGATGGCAGAGTCATGATTTACTCAGATGAAGCTGATAATTTCGAGCAGGCACTCGCAATGGTTATGGGAATAGTACAGGAACTGGAACCTGGAATGGAATTTGATACTATTGTTGTAAGAGTAGAGAGCTATGGCGTTTTCATAGAAGTCCCTAATACCAAGATTCAGGGTATGATTCATGTTTCAAATCTTGGCAAAGGCAGAATTGAAGATGTCAGGTCAGTTGCAAAGGTTGGAGACCATATTCTTGCTAGATTTATGGGTAAGGACGAAAAAGGCAGAACCAAGTTCGTTGCAGTTGAACAAAAAAGTGAAAAAGTTTAAAACGTATTAAGAAAATGTTAAATAAACTCAAAAACTCAGTAATAACCAAATCCGGTCTACTAGTTATAACTATTATGATGCTTTTTTCCGCATATTTAATGCCTGTCTATGCTCAGTGTCCCGATAATGTCGTACCAAATCCGCTTGACCCTGAATGTACTCTGGCGACCAATAATAGGACAATAACAATTGGCTTTTTAATAAATAGATTCATTGTTTTCCTACCTTATATCGTAACGGTTCTTGCTGTAGCTGCCTTTGCATGGGGGGCAATTAAGATTATTATGGCTGGAGACGGAGAAGGCAGAGAGGAAGGTATAAAGATAATGATAAATGCCGGAATTGGTCTAGGTTTGTTTTTTTCGATTTGGCTGATTTTATTTATTATTTCAATCGTAACAGGCTACGATTTATTAGCAGCAATAGGACAATGAGCAATATAATATCAAAATTCACAGTAGCATTATATGCAATAATCTTTCTTGGACTTTTTTCAATTGCTCCAGTGTATGCTCAAATATCAGGCAGCCCATCTACCGGTGGTTCATCTAGTATTACAACACAAGGTTGCAGTGACCCTTTCAGCTCGAATTACACCTCACAGGCATGCGTAAAGGAAAGAATCGGTGCAAGTGACCTTAAAGTGGGTGAAATTCTAGTCGCAAGAGATCCCAATAGCTTAATTATTGTCGCATTCAGAGTTTTTCTTGGAATCGTAGTTGCAATAACCGTTGTGCGAATTGTTATTATTGGTATTAAGATTGCAGGAGCTCGAGAAGATGCAGATAAAATCAAAGAGCAATTCCAGGCTCTAGTATGGACCATAGTGGGAATGGTGATTGCATTAGGTGCAGTTGGCATTACCTATGCTGTACAAAATATTGTATTTGGTGATACTTTCGATGACAAGATAATTCAATGCAATGATTTGCCCAGTACTGCAAGTGCTGAGTTAAAGGATAGATGTAATAAGACCCTGGATGGTGGATCAGGTGGCACGAATAATGGAGGTACTAATAATACTAGAAGATGCACCCTTGCTGATGGCAGTATAATTGTAATTAATGGTAATGTCTGTCCTATATAGGATATTAACTATTGCTTATTCAATCTAATTGATATAAATTCTTTCTGTAAAAGATATTAAAAAACAATAATATCTGATATAATTAACTAGATAGATATGAAAAAACTAAAGAAACTAAACAAAGCATTTAGTGCTTTTATTACACTTGCTCTTGTTGTGATGATAACAGCAATCACATCAGTTGCGGGTGCTCAGTCAGCATTTGAATCAGTTTTTCCAACATCATTCCTTAATAACGGTAAATTCGATCTAGAAAGTCTTGTTAGACTTGTATTTCAAATTATCCTTTATGCGGCTATTCTTTGGACAGTCTGGAATGTTGTCCTTGCAGGTATCAAAATTGCAGGTGCAAAAGAAGATGCCGATAAGAGAAAAGAAGGTATTCAAGCTGTAATCAATGCTGTTATTGGTATGGTCGTTGCACTTCTTGCTTTTGGTATTGTTAGTACAGTAGCTGGCCTACTTGGTACAAATATCAAGAAATTCGAATTATCAACTACACCATGTGTTACAAAAGATGGTAAAGCTGGTTTCTATAAAAAGGAAGCTGATGGGGTAATTGGTCCCGAATGCAATGAGAGGCTTAACGTAGAATAATTACTATAAATGATCTTCAAAATTAGTGTGCTTTTCCCTATAGGGAAGGCATTACTGAGCCAATAGCTCAGTTGGTTAGAGCACGGTTCTTATAAAGCCGGGGTCGCTGGTTCAACTCCAGCTTGGCTCACCATGAATCACTCACTTCGTTTGTGTTCTTGGCAGGCCATTTAGGTTTGCCAGATTTTGTGAGTGTTAAGGTGACCCCCGAAAATAGTTCTGTTATGTGCATAACGAATAGAGGGGAATATTAATTTATTCCCGAATTGAGAGGCTTTTGCAGCTTGATTTAAATAAATTAATACAAAAGAGACTTGGAAACATGGTGAAATTCCAGGAAATATTTTTCTTGACGATTATAAGTTAAGGAATTACCAAAAATTGAACGACTTATCCTGCTAGCTTAAACCATGTAGGATTCAAAAAAGGATTGTAAATTTAAAATTATTTATATTTTTATTTCAATCAAATTAAGAGTGGGACCGCGTTTATTTAGAATTTT
>CAZHCC010000103.1:0-3473 GCA_964530975.1 uncultured Candidatus Saccharibacteria bacterium | reverse complement strand
ACGTGTACGAACATCACCAGAATTTACTGCGGTAGCAATTATTTTAATAAGTACTTCATTTCCCTTAGCTTGTATTTTTTCAACCTCTTGAATTTTCAATACTTCAGGTGGACCATACTTTTCGCAAATAATAACTTTCATTTTTCTTGAAGATTTCTGTGCCTGGTTCATATCTTCAATATTGTAATTTATAAAATGTAAATATCAATATCGTTAATGCTGGAAAATCTAGAGGAATTGATAAACTGACACTGTACATATCTGCAATCTAGCTAGATATTTGTACAACAAACCATAATAACAGATGAAGTATCTAAAAAATATAAATCAACAGATTTTCAAAGATTTTATTATTGGAGGGTAGATCCATATATTTTTATGAATACTTTAATCAGCCCTAAAGGAGAGGTTATTATAAGAACTTATAGCATACCTACAATTGGTATTGATTACAACTCTACAAATAGGCCGATAGCAAGAAATATTTGAGCAATCAAATCCTGATCTGATATTTCTTTGCCAGCTATAATTGGCTGCACCCCTCTTTTATAAAGTTCTTTTTGCTCACGTTTTGACTTTGGGCCAACAGATATTTGAACAGGTGTGTGGTTAATAATTAAGTCTGTTTTACCACAATAATCCATAACTCCTGGTGGACAAGTTTTAATCCCCATGTAATTACATAATGATTGAACCCTTAGTTCGGCTTGGAACCCTGGGGATTGTTCATTCCGTGGCACGCGAGATTATAGAATACGGATATAGGATTTGTACAGATGCTAAATAGCAGGTCGTCAGAAACTTAATTAACTATCTAGCTCTAAAATAAATTTAATTAATTTATATGCAAAATCATTTGAGCTTTATCAAAAAGGTGATTTAAATAAATGCTCTAGAAAGATTTAAAGAGATATCAAATGATAAATGTTCAAAAATAATGGCAAAAAGAATAGAAAATCTCACAGAGGAATTGAAAAAAACTGTACTGGGGTTTGGAGTTTTGAGGAAAAATTGAATTATTCTTATAATTGCAAATAACTTTTCAACGGAGTTAATATTTATGAAAGTAGTTTGACTTATATAGTGCATATATTGACCCGCCATGATATCCATGATATATTAAGACATGTTTAACCAAAAGCCAGAGAGAATTCCAGTGAAGGGTATTCTTCAGAGGTCCGAAGTTGGTGATCAACTTACAGTATATTTCGAAAACGATTCCAAGTTATCTCGATTCCAAGGTTATATTTGTTCTTCACTTTGCCCGCATGATGAGGACTGTGTGAAAGCCTTCTCTCTGAATGGTTTTACTGCTGAGGCACCTAATGAAGTTTTACTATTTAGATGCTTATTTGTAAATCCTAACCAAATATCTAAAGAATATCCATATCAATTACATAGTACTATTGAGGTTATCTCATAATGTAATTCCGGTAATTTCAGGTATTGAATTCTATGATTAATCTGATCTTAATATTTAAGGTTATGGGAGTATTGCTAGCATATTCCTAAATAGAGAGTTTTTCAATTTTCTCCTTAAATATAAATATATTCTACTATTTTTTTAAAACTTTTTTCTTTTAATAAAGCAATTTAAGGATAATGTTATACCTTAGCGAAGCCATAAGGAAAAAATATTGTAGAATCAATCTAGATTCGTTAGGTTTGTCTGGCTCGCCATAGTGGAGGAAGCTAGAACCAGCTTTGGGTTGAAAATACTTCATATTCATTGGTTGGAAGAGGGAAGCTTGGTTTAGAACTTTTTCTGCGGTAATTCAAAATTTATTCGACACATATATTGACAGAAACATTGACATATCCTATCGGGCTGATATGATATTTACATATATATTGACTGAAATGCTGACAAAGATGCTCGCTCCAAAATATACAATTACTCAAGAAATCCTAAATAATCTCACAGAAATTGAAAGATTATATGGTCGATTACAGGGATTACAGATTCCCAAACATCTTCTTCTAAACCTCGAACGAGATAATTTAGTTCAGTCTTCGTACTCTTCAAATAAAATTGAAGGAAATCCTTTATCCCATCTCGATGTATCAAACCTCTTGCTTGATGAAAGAGTCCCTGTAAATCGTGACGAAAAAGAAGTCACTAATTACTTTGAAATCCTTAAAAGTCTCCAAGATAAAACAAGAGAAAAACTTAATGTACAGCTAGTACTTGATTTACATGAAAATCTTTTAAATGGAGTAGAGGATCAAATTAAAGGTAAGTTTAGAGATATTGCTGTCGTGGTAGGTAAAATGTCAAGCACTGGAGAAATTATTGTAAAACATAATCCACCAGCGCATAAAAGTGAAGAAATCGAAAAACTCGTTCAAGATTTATTAGAATGGGTAGAAACATCTAATAATCTTGCGGTTCTAAAAGCAGGAATATTCCATCATCAATATGTGTATTTTCACCCTCATATTGATGGTAATGGCAGAATTTGCAGATTACTAACAGCATTGATTTTTCTTAAAAACAATTATCTTATAAATAAATACTTTGTACTTGATGAATATTATGATATCGATAGAGATTTATATTCTGATAAGCTTCATTCAGCTGATGCTGGTGATAAAACAGAGTGGCTTGAGTATTTTACTGAAGGTGTTAAACATTCTTTAATGAGTGCACTTATGAAGATTGAAAATGGCTTAAATAAGCTATCATTTGATATAAGACCTTCAAAAAAAGAAAAAGAAGCTTTAAATTTTTTGCAGGTTCACAAAGAAATTAGCACCGCTGAACTTGCTATAGAGATGAATATTTCCAGGCAAAGGGCTTTTGGTATTTTGAAAAGCCTTGTAGAGAAAGGTTTTGTTGAACAGAAAAATGCTGGAAAGGCCAGTTATTATGTGTTGAAGTAAGAATTTAGGTAAATATATATAATTTGATACAAAATAGACTTGTTCTTGTAGAGGGCTTTCTAAGCATAGTAATATATAGTCAACGCTATATCGTGGAAAAATGAATGGCTCGCCATAATCTCGAGAGTTAGAACTGCGATTATTTACCCCACTGTATGATTCACTATTGTTTAAACTCTTATAAATTACATACTAGAAAATTTTAGTTGATTAAAACATATAATTTTCTCTATTATATTCTATGCAACAACCAGAAACTCAACCAAATCAAAATGGCTCCTATGGGGTTTATGCAAGATTTTATGATCAAATTGAAGCAGCTCCAGACAGGACCGTTGGTCTGATTACAGCAGCAATTAATACTCATGCTCCTCACACGAGAACAGTTTTAGAAGTTGCATGTGGAACAGGAAATGTTCTTGCTGCTTTTGCAATACGATATGAGGTTTCTGGTCTTGATTTATCAGAAGGAATGCTTGCTGTTGCAAGACAAAAATTACCCAAGGCAAAACTTATCATCAGGATATGACCTCTTTTACGTTGCCTGAACCTGTTGATATTGCATTTTGTGTTTATGATTCCATAAATCA
>CAZHCC010000102.1:0-3501 GCA_964530975.1 uncultured Candidatus Saccharibacteria bacterium | reverse complement strand
AAATACCAATTATCAGTTCTCTTGCTTTTTCCTTCATGATACCCCTTGACTGCAAATATATCGTATCCTTATCTTTTATATTTTTTATAACAACACCGTGACCAGCAGATATAATATCTTTTTCATGAATTAAAAGTCCCGGAATTATATTTGCTCTTGCTTTATCACTTAATAAATATACTAAGGCTTTAAAGTTTGTCGATGTATCTTTTGCACCCTCTGCGACTAGAATTTCGATAGGTATATCAATAGATGAATTATTATATAAAGCAAATTTAAAATTAATTCGTGAACTTAATCCCTTTTTTAAATGTTTTATATTAATTTGTTTAAAAATTTTATGACCGTCTAACTTCAGGAATACATCAATATCGATATCTTCATTCACTATATAATTCGATAAATCAATTTTTTCAAATTCTTCGATATTTAATATTCTAATTTTTTTCATAATAAAATTTATACAAGTGAATGTTTTAATTGTTCGCCTGATCTCATGTCCTTCTCAATATATATTTCTCGATTTTGTTCATTCTCACCATAAATTATAACTTTCTCAAATCCTCGTTTATTTGCATAAGTCAGGGCTTTTGGCAAATCAAAGGTAGATGTTCCTAATTCATAAATATTTTTTTCATCATTATTAATCTGTCTTAGTCTTTTGATTAGATCCAAAGTCTTTAATTCTGAATTAGGACCAATTATCGGAACGAAAATATTTATAATTTTATCTTTAAATTCAGGCCATAAATTCCAATTATCAAGGAAAAAACTTATTGGACTACCAGGTGCATACCCAACAGCTGGAATTTCCTGTGATCCAAAAATCTTGGCAAGACCATTATACCTACCTCCGCCGAATAGAGATCTAGAGAAATTGGGATTTAAATCAAATACTTCAAAGATTGATCCATCGTAATAATCAAAACCTCGAATTAAATCGGTAGAATAGGAAATGAAATCACCATAACCAAGATAATTGAGAGTTTCATAGATTTGCATAACTTCTATATATCCCTGATTTGTCTTTATATTTGGAAATCTTGACTGTAATTCAATAAGTTCAACCTGCATCCAGTTATTTATAGCATAAATTTGTTTGTCAATTAGTCCAATTTCTTTTAGGTCCGATATAAACTCTTCTGAAGTTAGTTTTTTGAATTTATCAAGTTTCCTAACAATTAATGTCTTCATTTCTTCGCTGACCAGGTCCAACTCCTCGGTAAGCAAATAGTCAATAAGTTTTCTATGGTTGAATTTGAGTATAAACTGACCTTTCTGAGCTCCAAATTCTATCATCAAGTCTAATGCGGATTGTAGAATCTCAATATCCGAATATATACTTGTATCACCAAATATATCGATATTCAATTGCCAGAATTCTCTATATCTTCCTTTTTGGGGTCTTTCCCCTCGAAAAAAATTTGCAATGCTAAATAATCGAATAGGTTTTGGAATGCCATTATATATTTGGGTAATTAGTCGTGTTACAGATGGTGTCATTTCTGGTCTTAATGCAAGTCGTCTTCCTCCAGAATCCTGCAATAAGAAAAGCTCTTTTTGAATATCTTCTCCTGACTTTGCTTCATATAATTCTATACTTTCCAATACCGGTGTTAAATATTCTTTATAGGCATATTTGGTAGCAATCTTTCTCCATGTATCGAAAATATATTTCAGCTTTTGGAAATCTTCGGGCTTATAATCATTACATCCCTTATAAGGCTGGTTGGAAAGTTTATTCATGTCAAATTATAAATGAGATTAGTAAAAAGATAAATCATATTTCGTAATGAAATAATGATACATGTAAATACTTTACAAAAAAAATCAATATAAAGAGAGCCTCCTTTTGGAGGCAATCTTTATTTACGAATCCTTATCTTGGATCTTAACTTTTCTACTGGAGAAGCTTGTTTCAATTCAGAAGTTATTAATGAATTTTTTAATAAGCTTCTTCTATAGAAGAATACTGCACCTCCTAAAAATGCAATCCCGAGTAATGGAATAAAGTAAGGTGTTGCAGTACCAGTTGGAGGCAAAGTACCAGTTGGAGGCAAAGTACCGGTTGGAGTTGGAGTAACAGTACTACATACTCTTGTTACTGTTATATAAATGATAGGTGACGTATTCGCATATGCAGGAGAAGTACTTGATGAAGTAACTACATTGCTCATTTGTGCAGTGCAAGGTCCTGTCTCTGTAAAGAAATCAGCATCAATCGTTACTCTAAATGTAAGTGATACGGTGCCATTTGGAGCAAGAGTAGATGACCCTCCATTTGCTAGTACCAGATTCGCCCCAGTCCAAGTAATAACATTATTTGATATCGTACCACCGCTACTAATATTGCTTACTGTAATTCCGTTTATTGCATTTGGATCTAATGTATCAACTACAGTCATATTATTTAGAACTAAAGAAAGGGCTGATGTATTTTTAAGAGTAATTGTATAATCAAGTGACTCACCGACTGTAAGACTTTGTTTGCTTGCAGATTTAATCACAGTAAATGTAGGAATTTCAGTTGTCACATCGACACTATCACATCTAATTTGTGTATCAGTACCTGAATCATATTCACCATTTCCATTTACATCATTGTATAAACAGACAGTATTTCTCAAAGTAGGAGTACCACTATAATTATCAATATCGACTTTAATCTTACCTTTGTATTCCTCAAAAGGATGTAAGTTATTAATTCGAGTCCATGCAATACTTTTTACAGCCTGAGCAACTGTATATGTATTTCCAGGATTTACTGCACCAATTGCAGAGCCGGAAGCATTGTATATTCTTCTCGGTATAAGAGGTGAAGGTGTAGAATTTGATCCTGTCGTTCTAAGTAAATCGGTAGCATTAATAATATTTCCAAATGGAGGATTCACTGGAGTCGGTAGACCAGAAACTACATTATTTGGGTCGAAGGCAGTAAGTTTATCAACTACCAAGACATTTTGCATAACTGCATTACCAGTATTTGTTATCTTAATATCATATTCTACAATAGATGCATTTGTTACAACATTATTAACTGAAAGATTTGTAGATCCAGCAGAATTTATTGTTTTCTCTATATCAGGAATAGGATTGAAATTTAATGCAAGTTTACAAGCTTCAACTAGACTACCCGATGTCGAAACTCCATTCGTAGTAAAACCTTGAATAAAAGCAGACTGCAATTGTCCATCTCCTGATGGTATTTGAAATGAGAAACCAGCCTGACCCTGAGTAGGAAAATTTGAAACTATATTGCGGTTATCACTATATTTAAATGATCTTGATAGGCTATATCCGACTATATTTCCGACACCTGCAACGGTAGCATTCAGTGTATCACCCTGTCTTGCATCAATATTACCACAAACAGTAGTATTTGGACTAGAATTTCCCATACATGACTGATTATTTCTAGTATTTGTTAACGTTAAATTTGTACATGATGACGCCTGTACATTTGAAACTGTGAATGTTTGTGTACATTCAGCTGACTGGCTA
>CAZHCC010000101.1:0-3529 GCA_964530975.1 uncultured Candidatus Saccharibacteria bacterium | reverse complement strand
GTCCTTGCAGGACTTAACCTTGCCAATGCAACACAACTCGCTGGCTCATTCTTCAATAGGCACGCCGTCATCCCATAAAGGGACTCCGACTGATTGTAGGCATATGGTTTCAGATCTATTTCACTCCCCTGCCCGGGGTATTTTTCACCTTTCCCTCACGGTACTAGTTCACTATCGGTCACAAAAAGTCTTTAGCCTTATCCAATGGTCTGGACAGATTCAAACAGGATTTCGCGCGTCCTGCCCTACTCAAGTAAGTTAGAACAGATGAATACATTTCGTTTACGGGGCTATCACCCTCTTTGGCGATTCTTTCCAGAATCTTCTACTATATAATCATTTTGTAACTGTTTGGAACTTGTTATGAACGCTCCACTAACTACTTACAACACCAAACGTACATGACCGTCATATCGGTGTATAAAACACTTAACTATATTGCTATATTTAAGACGAATTAAACAATACGGATGGTTTAGGCTGTTCCCATTTCGTTCGCCACTACTCAGGGAATCACTTCGTTTTCTTTTACTCAGGGTACTAAGATGTTTCAGTTCCCCCACTTACCCGCGGCAAATAAATTCGCCACTCACCGGTAAACCGGCGGAGTTTCCTCATTCGGAGACCCTCGACTATAACGCTTGTTATCAGCTTATCGAGGTTTATCGCAGATTACCACGTCCTTCTTCGGCTTTTTGTACCAAGGCATCCACCATACGCCCTTTCTTCTTTTGATTAGAACTGGGATAAATTCAGATAAAGAATTCAAACTCTAATAAATTATAATTTAAATTCAAAATATAGGAATCCATTCCAGTGAATACTTGAGCATCAATACTATTACAATATTACAAACTTTAAAAATTTCGAACAAATGAAATTGAAAACGTTCGATTCGTTTTCCTACCCAAAAAATTCTATTCAGTTTTCAAAGAACTGAGCTGCAAACGAGTTGCAGAGTAATGAGATCATCTCACACCTCTAAAACCCTTTACATTCGGTTTATTTCCGGGAAACTTGTTAATCAGATAAGAACAAGAGGATTATAGTATGATAATTTGAAAAAATCAATAGTTTAGAGCAATCTTGGGTTATGCTTTAGGAAATTATGCTAATATTGTCTAATGAGATTAAAGTTTAAGCCCAATTTGTGGACTTTTTTAGTTATTCCTTTGGTTTTAAGGTATTTCATTTACATATTCTTTTTAGCTTTTTTTGGTCTATTAATAAATATATTCCTGCAAAATATTTTTTTCATATCAATACTATTATGCGGTGGAATAGTTTTTCTCTTTTTTTTATATAATTTAATTGACAGAATTATTGCATATAAAAAGGAGTTATATTTGCTTGAAGATGGATTTTTAACAAAAAAGGCTGGAAATATATTTTCCGACTTTACTTCAGTATTAGAGTTGAAAAAAATAATTAGTATAACTATTTGCCGACCATTTATTGCGAATCTATTATTTAATACTGAGTCATTGTATATAGATTCTGCAGGTACACAAAATATCTATATAAGCTTAAATGATCTTGATGATTCTTCTTTAAGGGCAAGCTTAAAGGATGAAGTTTTTGCAAATTTATCAATATATCCTGAGTCAAAGGAACCAATTTTACTTAAACCTTCTTATTTTGGTGCCATAGCGACTGCCTCAAATGCATCACTGAGTATTGTTTACAGTATTGGTATTTATATATTTTATTTAGTTATAGACGCTATTTTCCTCTCCAGGCAGGTTTTCAGCTCCGGAATCGGAATTCTCTCAAATATTATTATTATTTATTTAATTTTTGGAATTATATCAAGCGTATGGTCATTTATTATCTCTTTCTTCAGGATATACTTTACGTCTTACTTTTTTTTCGACAAATATATTCATATTAAGTTCGGTGTATTTACTAAATCAAATTTCTACTTGCATGACTCAAATTTTACCGATCTTATAACAACCAGATCTTTTATTGAAAAATTATTAGGAATTAAGAGCGTCACAATAAGCGCACCAAATAATCCTTCCATAGCCAATATAAGTCAAATTCCAAATACATTTGATATATCTCTTATTAAGGAGACAAGGAAAAACAATTTAAATATCCCCACAGGCAATAATATTTCCCTTCGGCCAAACCCGCTAAGATTCTCAGTAGATATATTTCTTGAAGTTTTTTTCATTACAATTGGAGTCGTTTTGGGACTTTTGCATCCTCCATTATTAATATTATTACTTCCATCTGTAAGTTTTGTGTTCTATATCTTTATACAGGCTACCCAGGTTTTTTTCACCAAATACCAGATCGCAAATGAATTTGTGAAAAGGGATTATAATTTTCTTAACTCAAAATCAAATATTCTCAGCTCGCAAAACATAACTTCAGTTAAAATAACTCAAAATTTTATAGATAAATTGCTTGGAACTGGGTCGATTGCATTTTACTCGCTAGGGGCATCCGAATCAGTCAAAATATCATATATTGATTTAAACGATAAATTACTTCAGGTAATTGAAAGCTATTTTGAACAAAGCGAATATAGATCTTTGACTCCAGAAATAGATTTTAAGAATTGGTCCTTATCAATCGTTTTACGTAGTCCAAAATTGGTCGTAGCTTTAATTTTCGCGATTTTCTACTATTTTATCTTTATGGCAAATGCCAGTATTACAGCATTAATGTCATTTGGTGTTATTTTTGCGCTTGTGATAGGTTTTATACTGTCAGACTCATATTTGTCCTATAGAAATGTCATTCTCATGTATAATGATTATAATATTGAACATATTTACGGCTGGTGGAATAGAACAAGACAGATTCTCAAGCAAAGTTTTGTAAAAGATATTTCTACCATACAGTACCCAGCTGGAGGGAAAGGTGAGATAATTATTAATATTGCAGGGGATTTATCTGATGCAGGCGGTACAAATCTATTCGATTTTATTGGTCATTTTCTTAAAAGCAGTATTTCCAATCAAATCAATATTAAATTTATAAACCTGGATAATAATCTGATTTCCAGAATTAATAGTAATTATTATTTTGACATCAATGAAGTTAAGAGTGTATTTAGGCCGGAAAAATCAAATACATTATTTAAAGGACTAGTCCTTTTGCTTTTACCGTTACTTCTTCCTTATCTGATTTATATATATTTCAAATTGGATAAAACCAGTTTTGAAATTTATTCCAAGGCATTGATTTCCAGTACAGGAGTCTTTTATAAATCAAAGACATATTTATTACGGTCAAATATTGATTATGTTGATCTGAATCAGGATTTCCTCAATAAATTTCTAAATAATGGAAGTATAAATATCTTCTCTTCTGGAAGCAGTTTAATTGAGATAAGTATATTTGATATTGAGGAGTATAAAGAGGTGTTTGAGATACTGAAGAAGTAAAAGCGTACTTTATTCCTTTAATGAGTTTAAAGCTAATGGGAATAAGGATTAAAAAATAATTATGAGAAATAAGGGAAATTTATTGCATAAATTTCTGGTGGACCCTAGGGGATTCGAACCCCTGACCT
>CAZHCC010000100.1:0-3574 GCA_964530975.1 uncultured Candidatus Saccharibacteria bacterium | reverse complement strand
TCCTTCAGGGTTTTTGTGTGAATCGGCCATTATTACATTTGCTACTTTACGGCCAACTCCAGGAAGAGAAATCAACTCCTCCATGGAGTGCGGAATATTACCATTGAATTCCTCAACAATTTTTCTTGCTGTTTCTTTAATATTTTTTGATTTATTTTTATAAAAATTTACTCTTCTTATTAAATCTTCTATTTCCTCAACCGGAGCTTTTGCAAGATCAGCAGGAGTTGGAAATTTCGCAAAAAGCTCCGGAGTAACTTTGTTAACCATAGCATCCGTTGTTTGTGCAGAAAGAATCACTGCGATTAGAAATTCAAATTGCGAATTATGAGTCAAGAACGGGTCCACAACTCCATACTTCTGTTCAAGGATCTCTATAATTTCTGATGTCGATTTCTTGGTTTGCATGAATTTTGAAAAAGCCTGTTTGAACTATTCAATAAATATATTTTATCCTTTACCAGGAAGTTTTTATAGGGCATTTTGTTCTTTGATAAAATTAAGATTTAAAGTAAACTGTAATGATAATTGATGCCAAATAACCCAAATCAAAATCCGCAAAACAGAACTTATGGCTCACAGGCTCTACAAAGTTCTAATCAAAGATTTAAACAGGGTCATAATGTGCAGGTCACTGGTAGCCAAGTGCAGTATAAGGATCCTACTGACTTAAATAATATTTTAAATTTTGACAAAGTTCTGGAAAAGAAAAACGAGATTTACGGTAATAAGAATGAAGCTCAAAAACAGTACTTTAAATCAAATAAGAAGTCCATCCCCAAAGATAATCAGGGTCACTCAAAATCTGTAGGAAGCCCTATAGATAAATTTGCAGCTTGGCTATCTGATAAAGTTTTCGGCCAAAAACAGAAAAATCACGAGGAGGAACAAGCGACTGCTACCATCATTACACAAAATACTATACCAAATAATTCTCTTGCCCCACTTCAAAAAAGATATGTCGATTCGACTAGAGAATTACTTTATGAAGAAGGTGTCTCTGCATTAGATAAAATAGCTCCTTCATCATTAGAAGTTGATTTTAATGATATCAAGATTAACGATACATATGTTCGCACACTTTTTGTAATTGACTACAAAAAAGCTTACCCCGGAATGCTTGAAAGTTTAATTAATTATGAAGAGCCAATTGATATTTCCATGTACTATTATCCGATTAATACTGTTGAAATTATTGATAAAATAAGAAGAAAGATCGCAGAGCTGGAAGCTGCACTAAATATGGAATTAGAAAGCGGTCGAGTGCCTAATGCTTTTACCAAGGTTGCATTGCAAGATGCACTTAAACAGCAGGAAGAATTAGCTTCAGGTGCTCAACGCTATTTTCATTTTGGACTTTATATAACTATCAAGGCTGATTCACTTCAGGAATTAAATAATCTTACTTCAGTTGTAATTTCAGATTTAAATTCAAAAGAAATTATTTCAAAACTACCGACACTAAAGATGGAAAATGCTTTTAAATCATCTTTGCCGTATGGATTTGACCGTATTCGTCAGACTAGAAATATGGATACATCCTCAATTGCAATGACTTTCCCTTTTACCTCCTCAGATTTATCACAGGAAAAAGGCATTCTTTACGGTATAAACACTTATAACCGCGGATTGGTGGTATTTGATCGTTTCTCAATGCCAAATGCAAATATGGTTGTGCTCGCGACATCAGGTGGAGGTAAGTCATATTTTGTAAAATTAGAGATACTGCGATCACTAATGCTTGGTACTGAATGTATTGTTATAGATCCGGAAAACGAATATGAAGAATTAGCCAAAACAGTAGGAGGGGCATATATATCTTTTTCACAGGATGGTAAGAATAAACTAAATCCGTTTGAATTACCTGCGGGGGCTGAGAGTAATGAAGATGAGCTTCGTCTAAAAGAGCTTTCTCTTCAAGGTTTCTTTAAAATTCTCTTTGGCTCAATGTCCACTCGTGGTACATCCATTCTTGATCGGGCTATTCGTATGTGCTATAGGGAGAAGGGTATTACAAATGATAAAGCTACTTTTGTAAACGATCCGCCACGTATGGAAGATCTTTATAAGACACTTCGAGCTATGGAAGAGAATGAAGCCCAGGAAATGGCATTGAAGCTTGAACGATTTCTTGTGGGCTCCGCATCTGGAATATTTGATAAAAGAACAAATATAGAAATAGGAAATTCATTTACTGTTTTTTCAATTCGTGATTTATCTGAAGAATTACGTCCGCTTGCTATGTATTTAATGCTGGATTTCATTTGGACTAAGATCAAAAGAGAAAGGAAAAGACGCACTCTTACTATAGATGAGGCCTGGATATTAATGAAATACCCCGACTCTGCATTATTTATTAATTCTGTTGCCAAGCGCGCACGAAAGTATTATTTAGGCTTGACCACAATAACACAGGATGTTAATGATTTTTTGGCTACTGACTATGGTCGTGCTATTGTAACTAACTCATCAATACAGGTACTTTTTCGTCAATCTCCAGTAGCTGTCGACACTTTGGGTGCAACCTTCGATTTATCGGAGGGAGAAAAAGCCTATCTATTATCAGTGCCGCCAGGGGTGGGCTTGTTTTTCGCAGGTACAAATCATGTGTCTATTGATGTCAAAGCATCTCCTTCAGAACACTCAATTGTAACTTCAAATCCTGTCGAACTTGAGAAATTAAAAGCTGCAAATATTATTTAAAATATTTTTATTTATGAATTATCGATATAAATTTTTAGATTATTACCGTATTTAATTTCCCTTTATCTTGTAAGCCCATGGTTTTGTAAAGCATGGATTCAAATTTGTGAATATCCTGTTCGGAATTCGTTTTCATGAACAATCTTTAATGCTTAATTTCTGGATGCGGCTTTAAAATAAAATAAATTACAAATACTCCCCAGCATATTGCTGATGCAATACCTGAAAATATAGCCGGAAAAGTATAATCAAGTCCATCAGGCATCATTGTGTTTATAGCCAAAAGCAAGGTCGTAAATAATGGGGTAATGCCTTCAACAAGTGATGTTAAAGATTGATTTACGCCAAAGGCTTCACCCTGCTCATCCCGCTCAGTATTATTTGACAATAGTGACATAATATTCGCCTGGCTTAAGCCATATGCTAATGTCAAAAAAGGGGTTAGAATATAAATTCCTATATATGTCTTTGGAAGTATCGACCAAAAAAAACAAATTGGTAAAGCTAGAAGTGAAATTTTTAATACATTTATAGTCTTAACTTTTTTGGCTAAAAGTGGATTAACGACTCCCAAAGCTATCGTTAAACAAATACCGGCATAAGCGAGGAAATTCCCTAAATCTTTATCAGTAAATCCAATTTTTTGTAATAAATAAATATTTAAAGAATAAACAAAAATATTAAATGAAAGCGCTACTAAAAATGTCATTGAGAAGATAATCCTTAGATTTGTGTATTTCATTGAACGAAATATTTGTTTGAAACCTTCAAAAAAACTAGCCTGTCTATTAACTGTATTACGAATAGTTTCTTTGATGAATAATCTGACAGCTAGCACCGCAAGTATGGATAATCCAACAGCAAAGTAAAA
>CAZHCC010000099.1:0-3618 GCA_964530975.1 uncultured Candidatus Saccharibacteria bacterium | reverse complement strand
AGGATAGCATTTTAACTCCTATAAGAGCAATTGATATAAAAAATAAAACTATTGAACTTAAATATGATTTGGAGATATTGGGTTTAACAAATCCGACAGGACTTCCTATACTTCCTGACTCTGGAATAGTCTTTTCGGATAGTTCTTCAACACAGGTTGATATTAATTTTTCGTCGGATGGAAATGTATTCAGTCGTCCGAATACATGGTCTGAGCCATTAAAGGTGCAGCAACTTGCTCCTTCTTCAGCAAATCCTGGTTCGTATAATATTTTATTTTCACTGACACAATTTAATTTCGGCCCGTTTATCAATCAGGGTCAGTTGAGATATGAGAAAAATGCATCCATATATGCGGACTCCTCAACCTCACAATTTTTATTCGAGCCTAATCAGATATATACTTTTAAGCCATTAACTATTACACATAGAAATAATTCTGATAAAAATGGATTTCGGCAGTCAATGAAGTTTAAAATGAGAAATATAAGAGTTGACTGGGCTACTCAAGGTCATCTTAACTCCAAAAAGATTTCAAGGGGAACAAATAAATGGGGTTTATTCACTGCGGCAGAAGAGCTTCCCCTAAGCTTGAAAATTCCCGAAAGCTCGACAATAAGATATCAGGTATTAGTTGGAGCAGAATGGGAAACTATTTATCCCGGCACAAATTTGGAACCAATACTTGGTAGTATTCAGGAAACAGAATTAAGGGCTTTACTAGAGAGACCTCTGACATATGATAAAACTCCAACACTTATTAGCTGGGGTATATCCTGTATTCAGGCAATTGCAAATGAATGCCTTACTTTTCGTTTTAATACTACTAATACAAATACAGCATCAGTAAAACCTATTTCGCCATCTGTAGAAGTTATTATTTCAGGCACCACTACAAATATAAATGATGGGGGAAGAATTCAAATTATATATGGATCCAATGGCTTTGCACGTACTCCATCTTCAAAGACTGTTGATGGGAATGGTGTATATATAATGAAGTTTAATATAAATTACCTTACCGATCCGGATTTTGAACTGATTAGAAATAATTCAATTAATAGTATTACAATAAGAGTATTATCACCTGCACTTGCAAGTTATTCGCCAGCTCCATGTATTGGAACATTAACCATAGTTCCTCCAGACAAACCTGATTTAACTGATTCTGATATTCCTGGTGCTGCATATTCTGTTGGCTGTACTGATAATCCTCAAAAATATAATCCATATAGGTTAAAAATGTCTATTACTGCTACTCCATCGGATATACCAAATGCGAAAATCAAAAGGATTGTAGGAATCATAGCTCCTGGCCCCGAATATTCAAATCCAAATTTGAAATATAAATTCAATCCTGCAACTGGTCGTCCATCACCTTCACCAGCAAATAGAATTATTATTGATACTGATAATAGCCTTAATACTGGGCTTGCCGGGAATACTACGCTTACAGATTATAGTTTTGCAGATACTAATGGCAATACAAATCGTACTTTTACCTTTAACTTAAACTTTGATCCTAATAATAGCCTCAATACAGAATATTTTGGATCACCTACCACACCAGAGAATAGTATACCAAAGAGCTTTACTATTTATGCATATGTTGAAGATTCAACCGGAAGGAATAATTTGGATGTAAATGATTTTGGCAATAAAGCCTCATCATTAATTAAAACGATTTCCGTTCTAGATGAATGCGCCGTACTTTATTATAAGACCTCAAATGGTGATGTGAGATCCGGTGAGAAAGCAATTTCTGGTGCTTTAAGACCATTTAATCGGATAATACGACAGATTACGAATACAAATGTAGCTGGCATAAACGGACAGGCCTATTTAATTCCTGAAATACGTATAAGTGAGTATACCTATGAGTCTGGAGGAAATGTTTCATGTGACACATTTATACAACTCTCAATGTTATTTGGACAGAATAATAAATTCTGTAGGACTATTAGTAATAATTCAATGCTTTCTACACAGATTGCATCATTTGAAGACTCACTTGAGTCATTATCGCCTTCTTCAAATGTAAAAATTAAATTTCATAATGTATATTTGAATAATCTATCTCCAAATCTTACTATTGATGTTTCTGACCTGCCTGCTATCAGTCCTGGCGATCTCCTTATAGTTCCTATCGGCGGCGTGAATAAAACTGTTTTCATAAAAGACTATGCAAATATAATCAATAAAGATAATATTCTATTTTGGTGCAAAACTAATTCATGTAGAATGGAAGTATCCAGTATAAGTACAAATACTAACGGGATAACAGTAGATAGCTCAAATAGAGTGAATACCAATAATCCGACTTTCATCAGTGCGGTTACCAATAAATCCCGTATATATTTTAATACGAGGGGACCAATAAAACTTATTTCAACATCTAATACTGCTTCAAATTATTATAATGGTGCAATGATTACAAATAATTACGTTTATACTGACTCCTCAACAAAAACTAATGTTATAAACGGTCTTGTCGCATCAAAGGGTATTGTTGCAGGCAATACCTCATTATCTAATTCAAATGTAAGTATTTATTTCCGGGATATCTGGCAGGGAGGCGGTGTAAATCAGCCAAAGCCATTCCTTTTTATTCAATATGATCCCAAATATCTATATTCCACTAAGGAAATTATAAGTGTACCACCCCAAAGTATACCCAGAGAAGTAGTAGGTCTTTGATATAATTAATGCCGAATAAGCCTAGTAGTTACCTTAAACCTATTAATTTCTTTTTGCCTTATACTCTTATTATTTATTTGATTACACTAATTGTACTGTTAGCCTGCATAATTCCGCTTGTTGTTTAAAATATATTTACATACTTTCCTCTCCAGTCTATATCACAATCAAGCTATCCCCTGCTTCGTATGAATCACCGCATTTTCTTATGTACCTAAAATAAAAATCTCCCGAATAAATCGGGAGATAATAAATAGCTTTTTGTGATAATTATTTATTTGATGAACGATAAATTGTATAGCTCGCTAAAATAATTAGAACCATACCAATCAGTCCCACAAATGCCCACCATGGTATAAGTACAATCACAAATGAAAGTCGTATAAGTAATTCCAGGATAAGTATTATAAGAGCTGCAATCCATAAGACTTTTTTCTCCTTGTATACCCCATAAGTGATTATTCCCACTGAAAGTGCTACCAAGACCATACCAGAAACTATTTCTTCCAGTTTTGTCGCAGATTTGGTCGACTGGAATAATAAAGTAGTCATTTGAAAACCTAGTGCCGCGAACTCCAGAGCATCCCCAGTTTGTTTTTTGTCCTCTATATAAGCCAGAAGTGCTAATACCAAACCATAAACTGTTATGGGGATGATATAGAATTGCATATTTAATCCACCTACCTGATTATTCAAGTTCCAAATGGCAATAATAAAGGGAATCCCGGCAAGTTTCATTATTGTTCTATTATTTGAAGTCAATAAAATAATTGCATTTAGTATGAAGATAATCGAATAAGTAATATCTACAGTAAAGGGCCAAGCAAGAACACCAAATACAATAATTATTGCTGAAAAAATTGTATTTAAACCATTAAGATCTTTAAGCAAGTCCGCTAGATATGGATGTTCCTCATAAACC
>CAZHCC010000098.1:0-3637 GCA_964530975.1 uncultured Candidatus Saccharibacteria bacterium | reverse complement strand
GAACGGAAGATTATATCAGGTGAAAACTTATAGTGTAAATGCTGGCATATTTACAGGTTGCGTAGCTATGGGATATAATATATCCATATGCTCGGTAATATATCGGAAACTGTTCCATTTCGTGACGGTGTAGCTACAGTGGATGCTAATCCCGATAGGCTCAGGCTGGATATAGTAATGGCAGCCCAAAGATCAGGAATTGATCGAGATAATGCAGAAGAAATAGCAAATAACACTTTACTGACTTTGTCTCCAGAAACTAATTACAATCATGTGCTGAAAGAATTTGAGCATCTTGGAACTAATAATTTGCTTTATATGATGGGAAGCTATTATCTCAGAGTTGTAGCTGGTCAAGTTTCAAGACAAAGTCCGATGGGGTCAACTTTTGATCTAAGTGATAACCTTGCTATTCTTATTAATCCAAGCGGAATATCAAAGGAACTTCAAATGCTTGGGAATATTCCAGAAAAAATAGCAAGGGATAAATTTATTGACCGTACTTACGCTGTATGGAGGCATGAAAGGGAACATTTAATTAGAAGTATGTCTCCAAAAACAAAAATAAAAGATATACAGCATAGACTCTTGTTTAGAAATGCTGGAGCATTCGGACTGGCGATGTTTGGTGGCTTAGGGTTATATAATTCCCTTGATCTACAATATCTTGCTTCTGTGCATAGTGATTTTTGGGCAGGACCGGTAAGCATAACAGGTCCTATGCTAATATCATTAGGAATATATAATGTTAGTAAATATCTTTGGTATCTGGCATTACCGGCAGAAAAAGCTGCAAAAGAAGCTGAAGAAAATGGTACAAATATAGATAATTTGTTTAATTTTAAATTTGAGTAAAAGTAATATTTAAAAGCCAAAGCTTGGATAGCTGAATATATCAATGCAGTAATAGAAAAAGGGCTTAATGAGGTAAGAAAGATTTCTCCTTGAGGGGTTACTTATTTCGACATCAATTTCAAATATTCGATTGTGATAAATGCATTCGTAACCTATAATCGGCAAAGTGAGTCGCAAATTAATTATGATAATATCTATTTTTGTAATACTAATCATCACTTGTAGTGTCCTTACTTTTTCATACTTGCTTTCCAGGAGAAAAAACACTCAAGACACAACTTCAAGCAAAAGAGACCCTTCCAGGTCTCTTTGAATGGACTCTCAAATATCAGGCTATAATTCCATTACTTGTAAGTGAAGACTTATTTCATAAAGTCCAAAGAGTACTTGAATCTCATAATCAGGGTGCAAGCAGGAAAAGAAAACATTCTTACTTGCTTAGAGGATATTTATTTTGTCTTAGCTGTAGTAAACAAATGTGGGCTGAGCCTCAGAAAAAAGAGACATATCACTTTTATTATTGTAAGCATTGTGGCAAAGGAACATATAAAAATACAACCGAAATTGAAAATCAAGTAGAAAAGCTATTCAGTGAAATTCAATTAAGTGATAGTTATGTGGAAAATACAATCAAAAAGGCTCAGGATTTACTAAAACAAAGCAGAGATATTGAAGAATCAAGAAAAAGAACTTTGATTGACCAAAAAAGCGGAATTGAGAAAGCAATGAGATAGGCAGAAGATAGCAGATTTATAACAAAAACACTTTCCCCAGAAGCATTTGATAGAATTTACAAACGATATGAAGATCAAGTTAAAAATCTTAATAATGAGCTTGAAAATGTAGAGTTTGATAAATCTCAAAGAATCAGAATTATTGAAAATATATTGAGAATGGCGGAAAACATTGGAGAGACATACTCAAATGCGAATCCACTTCAAAAGAAACATTATATCGGATTATTCTTTAGCAAGTTTATTGTAGAAAAAGGAAAAATAGTTGAATGGGAATTATCTGAACTTGTAAAGCCTCTTGTTGAAGAAGGTTCAGTTCGTGTAAGGTCTAACTGGCTTCTCCGCCAGGACTCGAACCTGGACCAAGTGATTAACAGTCACCTACGCTACCATTACGCCACAGAGAATCATTTATTAAATTTTGCTTTTTGAATTGGTTCAAGCGAGCAAAATCGCTAAAAACTCAATCCTCATAAAACCAAAAACCCTCGCTTTTGTCGAGGGTTTAGTAAATTAAGAACTAAACCCTCAGAGAGGATTAAAATTATTATTTACTTTTGATTTCACTGAACAAGTATAGAGCACAATTTTTTAAAAGTAAATGTAGAAGTATGTCTCCCTTTAAGATAATTCTCTTACTCCTTTCTTCTCCTTCATACCCGCCAATGGAAGTTCCACATGAAATTTTGTGCCATTATTCAGTTCAGATTCGAACCAAATTTTACCTCGCGACTGATCAATAATTGACTTTACAATATATAACCCAAGACCAGACCCATCAGTAACCATATGAATTACATTATCAGCTCTAAATAATTTCGTGAATATCTTACTTTGTTGGTCCTCAGGTATACCATATCCATTATCTTTCACATCGATATGCAACTTATCTTTATCATCACTAATATCAATCTCAATGAATCCATTCTCGGGAGTATATTTAACAGCATTTGAGATTAAGTTCTGGAATGCAATTCTTATCAATTTTGGATCCACCAATATCCTAGGTAATTTTTCCTGATAACTGGTTTTTACATTTAAATTCTTTACACTGATTTGAGATTCAAGTTCTTTAAGTACACTATCAGCAATTTCACTAATATCAGTGAGAACCGGATCGACGGCAAATGTGCCCAAATCAATTCTTGAAACATTCAGAAGAGCTGTAACTAAGTCATTCATTCTTCGTCCTCCATTATAAATTTCGACAAGTAATTCTTTTTGGCTTTTTTTGAGCTTTCCTTGATCCTCGGATAATAAAATCTCCGAGTACCAATTGATTGCAGCAAGAGGAGTCTTAAGCTGATGTGAAGCGAGGGAGACAAATTCAGTCTTTGCACGATCAATCTCACGATCCTTGGTTATATCTCGAATTACAGTTACAGTGCCAATAATTTCTTTGTCTAATAGAATGGGAGATACACTAATGGAAATCGGGAGCAATATATTATTCGATCTCTGGAGAAATAGAAATGGATCAATCTTAGTTTGCCCGATTTTGAGTACAGATGATAAAGGAGACTCTTCAGCAGAAATCGGAATCTCTTTTGCATCAAATAAGGTAATAATATTTAAGAAATTTTTCTCCAAAATATCCTGGGATAATATTCCTGAAAGTTTTTCGAAGGCTTTATTTACAAGCTTTATATTTCCCTTCTTATCAGTGACAACTAGACCATCAGCAATCGAGCCCAATATAGCCTCATTATTGGCCTGTCTCTTTGCAATATGATCCTTTTCTCTTTCCAGATCTTTCAATACATTCATCAAAGCTTTTTGAGTTTTCTCAAGTTTGTAATTATCATCTGAACTTTTCTCTAAAAGTAATTTTAATTTTTTTTCCAATGAATGACTTCTTTCTATTTCCTTAACCATATTTCCAAAAGAAGAGGCAAGTTCTTTGCGGCTTTCTATAAGCATGAATTCATATTTCTCATCCAGAGACTTTTGGATATAGTTAATTGAAATTAAAAAGAGGAACATTGTTATAGCCTCAAGTAATTCAGTGGCGGAATAAGGTTCCAGAGGAATATTCCCTCTAATTATAA
>CAZHCC010000097.1:0-3643 GCA_964530975.1 uncultured Candidatus Saccharibacteria bacterium | reverse complement strand
CATATGTTAAAGCATTGTTTAGATCGAATTGTGGTAATCTTGATCCCAAAACTAATTTATGTAAAATTCACCACAAAAGACCGCGTCAATGCCGATTCTTTCCACAAGGAGGAGATGACTGTCTAAATTTACGCAGGGAAAAAGGATTAAAAAACCCATGACTCATTTAATCATCATCATCTAGCGGGAGCAAATGAGCTAAATGTAATTGACCGTAATCTAAACTCCAGGTACTTTTATGAACCGGCTTATAAACTTCAGAAAGAAATTGAGGGTAAGCATAAATTACACCTATCCTATAATTGATTTCCGCAGAGGTACGAGGTTCAATTCCGTGTTCTAGCAATAGAACCGGCAAATATCCACTTGAAAGTGGATGCTCATCATTAAAGTTATTATATGAAGGTATAAAAAGACTAAGAGAAGAATCATGTGAGCGCCATGCCATATTCATCAGGTATTTTTTCAGCTCAACCTCATTTGAACTTTTATTAGCATATAGGCCTAACTTTAGCATAGTAAATAGACTGCCAAGAGTTCCTTCAGGCTCTTTATAGAAAAGTGTAAATGTTAAATCCACGTCGCGAAAGATATTATGAACTTGGATTTATGTCAAATACTCTCAAATTAAATTAATTTATCGATAATGGATTTTATCTCGTTAGGGTCTGCTTTTCCTTTGGTTTCACGCATTACGATTCCAACAAAAAACATTTTTGCGCTATCCTTACCGCTTTTGATTTGCTCAACTACTCCGGGGTTTTCAGAGAAAGATTTCTTCAGAACTTCTTCAATATCCACCTTCTCCGTTTTTTCTGTCTGAGACAATAATTGTTCCCAATCATTGTCATTTGGCTTATGGATTCTTAATATTTCCTTAAGTTCAGTTTGAGAAATATCCCCTTGAGCAAGAGAGGTTAGTACACTTTTAAGTCCATATATCCAGCCAGCCATATTAGCCATATTATCAAATGCATTAACTTCTGGCGCTAATTCATTCGTTATTAAATTTGCTACCTTGCCAATATCTAATTTTTGATTCTCTGTAAGTTTTGAGAATAAAGTAAATAAATTTATCTCTTCGGTGATAACCCTTGAAGCCTGTTCACTCACACCTGATTTCAGCATTTCTGATCGCACTTCAGCTGGAGTACGAAGCATTTCGGAAGCAATCAGTTGCAATTCAGTCGTGGAGATAACCAATTCGGGTATATCTGGTTCGGGTATATATCTATACTCATTTGCTTCTTCTTTCTTCCGCTGAGAATAAGTAATTTGCTTTTGATCATCCCATCCTCGCGTTTCCTTATTTCCGGCTGTATAGACCTCCCCGCATTTTTTGTATTCTTCTATTTGCCGGTTGATTTCATATTCTAAAGCACTCGCGAGGTTACTAAATGAATTTAGATTTTTTATTTCGACTATAGGAGTAAATCTTACTCCTTTCCATTCCTCATATTTCTTACCATTCAGATCAATATCATCAATGCAAATAGAAATATTAGCATCAAATCTCATCTCTCCAAGCTCAAGATTACAATCTGAAATATGGAACCATCTTGCGAGATTTCTTATTTCTTTTGCGTATGAGACAGCCTCATCAATAGAATAGATTTCTGGTTTAGAGACAATTTCCAGAAGAGGGATTCCTGCTTTATTTGCATCAAGTAAAGTCATACCATCCTGATGTATAGACTTTGCGGTATCCTCTTCCAGATGTGCTCGGAAAATTCCAAAGGTCTTTGAATAATTGTTTTTTGAATAAAAATTCTTCCGATCTTTAACAATAACCTCAATCTCCCCTTCACTACATATAGGTTCATCAAGCTGACTAATCTGGTATCCTTTAAATAAATCTGGATACATGTAGTTTTTCCTGTCCCAATTCGTCTTAGAAGCAATTTTAGATTTAAGAGCCAATCCCATTCTTATTGATTGGAGCACAGCCTCATGGTTGAGATTTGGCATAGCACCAGGATAGCCAAGACATATAGGGCAAATATTTGTATTTGGTGCAGCATCGGCAGTAGCACATGAACAGTATACTTTTGATTTAGTCTTTAATTGTAAGTGTATTTCAAGACCTATTATAGGTGTAAACATTTGTTAATTATCAAATATAGGAAGACAAAGTGCAATAAGTCGATTACTTAGATAATTTGCAGAATACTAAAATTATTTTATCTCTATATTTCCACCAGAGACAATAAGGTAAACTTCTCCAAGTTCTTCACGTTTCAATAATACAGATGAAATTTTATTTTCAATGTTTTTTTGAATATATCGACGGATTTCTCTCGCTCCAAATTGAGGATTATAACTTTTGGTGACTATAAGATCCAGAACATCATCAGAATAATGAAACTTAATATTTTGTTTTTCAAGTCTGAATGCCAACTTTTGGATTTGAAGTTTTACAATTTCTTTCAAGCTTGTTTCATCAAGAGGGTCGAAAATGATTACATCATCAAATCTATTAATTAATTCAACTCTAAAAAATTTTTGTAATTCACTCATTACGACTTCATTAAGGTTTTTGGAATTACCTAGCGAATCTTGAAATTTGATGAGTTTACTTTGTGGTTTTCTAGTTTTTGTATGAACATTAAATTGAGATATTAATAGGGATGCAACATTAGACGTTGCAATAATAATAGTATTTTTAAAATTTACAGTCCTTCCTTTTCCATCAGTCAAAATTCCATCATCAAGTATTTGAAGTAAAATATTAGACACATCTGGATGTGCTTTTTCAATTTCATCAAGCAAAATAAGTGAATAAGGGTTTCTTCTTACTCTTTCAGTTAATTGCCCACCCTCATCATAACCGATATACCCTGGAGGAGAACCTATTAATCTGGCGATAGAATGTTTTTCCATATATTCACTCATATCAATACGAATAATATTGTTCTCAGAACCAAAAATTATCTCAGCAATAGTTTTGGCAAGTTCTGTTTTGCCAACACCTGTAGGACCTAGGAACATAAATGATGCTATAGGGCGTTTTTCATCCGAAAGCCCTAATCTTGATCTTCTTATGCTTTCCGCTATTGCTTCTACTGCTTTATTTTGACCGATAATTCGTTTATGAATTATATTTTCCAAATTAAGTAGTAGTTTTTTCTCTTCAACATTAATTTTACTTGCAGGTATGCCAGTCATATTTGAAATTACTTCGGCAATTTCCTCAATACCCAAGCTCGGAGTACCGGTGCCCCTAGTCTTAAACCATTCATCTTCAAGAGGTTTTAGTTCTTCTTTCAATTTCTCTATTTCCTGCTTTACTAATGCAGATTGCTCATGGTTTTGTGATCTTGTTAATGATTCTCTTTCTTTTTCAAGATTTAAAATCCTTACTTTCAAATCTCTCAATTCATCAGGCTCGGAAGATGTTCGAAGTCTCAATATTGAGGCGGCTTCGTCAAGTACATCGATGGCCTTATCAGGCAAAAATCTATCACTAATATATTTTTCTGATAACTCTACAGAAGCAATAATTGCTTCCTCTGAAATCTTAATCTTATGATGAGCCTCATACTTATCCCTAAGTCCAAGTAAAATATCAATTGATTGAATACTAGTTGGCTCAGTAACAATCACAGGCTGGAAACGTCTTTCAAGAGCGGCATCTTTTTCGATA
>CAZHCC010000096.1:0-3894 GCA_964530975.1 uncultured Candidatus Saccharibacteria bacterium | reverse complement strand
CCGCAAACAGGGCACTCAACAATATCTCCGACATTTAATCCTTTTGTATCCAACTCGAATTCGTTTTCACAAACAGGACAATTGATTTTTACTTTGGTAGTATCATCCATAAACTGACTATACTATTTTATGAAAAAATTTTAAAGAAATGGATAAACTCGCAATTGAGAATCTTATTACAGAGGCTTGTTCGTATTTCAATCTGGAATATTCAGCCTCTCCTTTACAAAAGCTGATATTAAATAATAACTTAATTTATTTAAAAAGAGATGATTTACTTCCATTAAAATGCACGAAACAACGAAGTATAATACCTTTAATTTATCATTATTTAAAATCTGGATATAGCAAATTTGTAGTATCTGGATCAGGGAATTCAGGTATCGTAAGTTCCTTTTGTGCTTTAAGAAGTCCTGAGATCAAGGAAATGCAAGTTCTTTTATATATTGGAATTTCTGATACAAAACTTAGTACATTAATTGACAGACTTGAACTGGATACAACTCCCAATGAATTAAGGGAGAATGGATATTCTGAGTCCAATCTGGATATAAAAATCGTGAAAGACCCACGTCAGGAAGCATTTTCATTGGGCAAAAATGGGTATATTAATTTAAGAGGCTCCACCGATGATTATGCTTTATTGGGCTTTGAGACAATTTCATATGAGATTGGAAGTGAATTTAACACTTCCACTGAGATTTATATACCAGCATCAAGCGGCACTACCGCTTTAGGGATATTTAATGGTTTCTTAAAAACCAATAATTTACCTAAATTCAATATAATACAAACTACCAAAGCAAATGCATTAGTTAAGAATTTTTTTAACGAAATACAGATTGAAGTAAATCATCCCTCAGAGGCAATCGTAGATATAATCGGACATAGAAGGTCGCAGATTGAAAGTATAATAAAGGAATCAAGTGGGAAAGCTTTTATAATTAATATACAGGAAGTAAAAGCGGCATATAGTCAACTTACGAAGGCAGGGATAAATACAAGCTTTGATAGTGCTTTAACACTTGCAGCATATATCAAGAATCCAGTTAAAAGTGGTAAGCATATCCTGATTTGTACTGGATAATTATTTGTTATACTTATATAGATGAAAGTATTAAGAGCTCCAAAGGCAGTTTTTGATGAAATTGAGAAATTCGCTAATATGGAAATTGCAGGGAAAAAGATTTCATGTCCTTATTTTATTAATTCAGGTGGGTTTCTTAAAAGTCCTGTATATTCAGGTAAAGGTACTCCGGATGAAATAGTACTTGAGATCAAAAAGTATTTGACTAAGATCGGGAATCACGAGTATTCTGAGGAAGAGCTTATACAAATTATGAAATCCAAAGGTATAGGAATTGACTGTTCTGGATTAGTTTACGACTTGCTTGATATTTGGGTGAGAGAAAATAAAATAAGTCTTACTCAAAACCTACCCAAAGTTAATTTGATTAATATCCGCAAATTTATTTCTCGAATGATCAAGCCTCAGAACTCTATCAATGCGGACGAATTTACTAGTGAGCCCTTCGGAGAAAGAGTGAATATAATTGATATAAAACCTGGTGACTTGATACGAACTCGCGCTGGCAAACATATACTTATTATTCTCGAGGTCGAATACGATGAGAGATTGACTCCCAAAAAGATAAAATATCTCGAGTCGGCAAGTAAATATAAAAAAGATGGTGTCAGGTATGGTGAAATTTATTTAAACGATGATTTGAATCTCAATACATCAAGATGGGTGACAAGTCCGAGAGAAGACATAAATTTTACTTATGAAGGATGGCGTGAAGGGATAAATACGAATGGAGTATTTAGACCAATAGTATTGAGTTTAGTAACTCAGTAACTCAATTAATGAGTAAATTAGTAAAGGTTACTGATTTATTGAGTTATTGAATTAATATATGTTATTATACTTACGTTAAATAATCTGAAAGTAGTCCCACTTCGCCAAGGCTTCGTGGGATCAGGATAGATAACTATGAAAATATATACAGTACAAGCTCAGGAACGTGAGCTATTAAAGAAAAAAGCGAGCCGCCTTCGAAAAGAGGGTCTGGTTCCAGCAGCAATTTATGGTTTTAAAGGTAATTCAAATATACAAATTCCAGCAAAAGAGTTTGGCCTTGTATACAAAGATGCAGGGACAACAGCACTTATTGAATTAGCATTGGAAGGTCGTAAACATAATGTTTATATTGATGAAGTTCAGATCAATCCTGCTACCAGAGGTTTTATTCATGTTTCATTTAGAGAAGTCAGAATGGATGAGGAGATTACATCTACAGTACCATTTGTGCTTATAGGTTCTGAAGAGTCCCCTGCAGTAAAAGATGAGCAACAACTTGTAATTCTTTCAAAGAATGAAATTGAGCTTAGGGGTCTACCAATGAATCTACCTCAGGAGTTAACTATTGATGTATCCACATTCAAAACCGGAGATACTATTGTTTTAAAAGATATCAAATTACCAGAAGGAGTAACTGTAGTACGTGAGGATGCATTGGATGAAGTAATTGTCACAACTACTTCTGCAGTACAGGCCGAAACTGTAGAAGATGTTCAAGCTGCGATTGATGCTGATGCTGCAGCAAAGATGGCTGAAGGAACTACAACTGCTGAAGGTACTGAAGCGGCTGACGCTGATAAAAAAGCAGGATAATTTAGATTTTAGCCAAAATAAGAATTTTTAAGGACTCTCTAAGGAGAGTCCTTTTTATTAAGCTTAATTCTCAAATTGCAAAAACTATTGAATATCTGTTAATATCATTTAATTAAATATATCCGTTTGAGCTGCAATCAACAGCAAGGAGCGAAAAGAAAGTAATTCAGTAACTCAGTAACTCAGTAACACAGTAAAATTTTAGATTTTATTGTTTTATTAATTTACTAAATTACTGAGATATTAGTAGAATTCGTCGGGTTGGCCCGATATAGCCAAAAGCCCACCATTGCCCTTTGCTTTGGAGGGAAAACAGGACGGTACCGAGTCAAGCGCTCCCTGAACATTTGTTCAGGAAGCGCTTTTTTTATTAAATAATGTCAAATTCATATAAAAAACTAATTGTATTGCCAGGGAATGATAAACGTAATAGAGAATGGATTGATGAAGTTGCCAAGAACTTTGGATCAATTTTTGAAGAAACTAGAAGTCATTATTATAAGCATTGGGAAAATGATGAGTTGTCAATTGACTTTGATCACGAGGTAAATGAAGTCACAAAGAAAGTAGTTGAATGGGAAGAGTTTACAGTTTTTGCAAAGTCCGCTGGAACATTAATTACATTAATGAGTTTAAAGGCTGGAAAGCTTAAGCCCAAAATGGCTGTTTTTGTTGGTTTTCCATTAGATTTTGCAAGACAGAAAGGAATTGATGTACATACATTAATTCGTGATATTGAAATACCTTTAATTGTTATTCAAAAAAAGAATGATCCTCAAGCGACAGCGGAAGAATTGGAGAACTTTCTAAAAGATAAAGACTTGAATTACACATTTGTAGGAATTGAAGGCGATGATCATCACTATGAAGATATTGAACTTTTGAAAGATATATTTCTAGATAAACAGAAGGAATTATTAAAATAAAAATGACACCAAAAAAAATACAAAAAGCAGAGAACCAACCTAATTTTCCGAAACTGGAAGAAAAAATAACTGAGTTCTGGAATGAGAATAAAATATTTGAGAAATCCGTTGAAAATCGGGATCCATCCAACTCTTTCAGATTTTTAGATGGTCCTCCATTCCCTTCCGGAATGCCACATTACGGACATCTTTGTTGGTCAGTGGGAAAGGATATAATTCCACGATTCCAAACTATGAAAGGGAAAAGAGTTAGAAGAGTTTTTGGTTGGGATTGTCATGGAATCGCTGTAGAAG
>CAZHCC010000095.1:0-3951 GCA_964530975.1 uncultured Candidatus Saccharibacteria bacterium | reverse complement strand
GGAGATCAGAAAAGCGAATTTTGCTGCTTCGAGTTTATTTGAATTAAATAGAAAGCTTGTTGTGAGTGTGACTCCCGATCTGGATGCTCCGGGGAAGATAGCAGCTATTATCTGGCTTGCACCGATTATGAAGGCTTCGAATGGGGTTATTGTCTTGTCTCCATTTGAATATTTGTCAGCAAAGTAGAGAAGTAAACCGAATACAATTGCGGAAATTCCTATTGCGGTAAGAGAAGTAAAATATTCTTCAATTCCTAATTTGCTAACTATCAGACCAAGCATTACTGCAGGAATTGTGGCTATAATAATATTTATGCCCAAGTCTTTTTCATTAGACTCCTTTGAAAAATTTATAAATGCACATAAAATTTTAATAATATCTTTTCTAAAATAAATAATTGCAGCTATACCAGTAGCTAAATGTATAGCAGCTGCAAAACCGGGAGAGTTTTTTATTTCGAATATTTTCTCAAAAAAAATCACATGGCCTGAGCTGGAGATTGGTAAAAATTCAGAGAGACCCTGGATTAGTCCGAGGATTAAGGCATTGAACATGGAAACATTAAAACATTAAAACTCAAAGATATAAAGAGGAGCATAACAACTAAAACTATATAGGATCGGAGGTTGACATATTGTAAGTATTTGCTTACAATATGGGGCAAATGAGAAAAGAGCTTCGATATCATCCCCTCGCTGAAAAAGAATTCAAAGAATTGCCTAAAAAAGTTAAATTTGAATTTGAAGCTCTTTATAAATTATTAGAAGTAAGAGGTGAATTACGTGAACCGGAAGGTAAGAAAATTGACAAAAATCTATATGAAATGAGGTTAAGAGTAAATGGTCAATGGAGAGCCTTTTATGGCTATATTGGAAAAACATTTATATTAATATGTGTATTTTATTTAAAGAAAGAACAAAAGACCAAGCTCAATATAATTAAAACTGCAAAGAAAAGAATAAAAGAATATGAAAACAAGGAATAGTATAAAAAATCTAAAAACGATCAAGGAAGTAGCAGAAGAATTAGACTATACAGATGAAGATAAAAGGCAAATAGTTGCATATAAATTTTTATATGACTTAATCTATACTCTTGAAGATGTGAGACGGAAAAAAGGAATTACACAGGAAAAACTATCACAAAAATCTGGAGTACCTAGACCGGAAGTTAGTAAAATATTAAATGGAGAAGTAAAGAGAGTCTCAGTTGAAAGATTGTTCAAAATTGCTTCCGCTCTGGATATGGAATTGGTATTAAAGCAAATATAAATAATCAACTTGAAACCAAATTTTATTTCAGGATAAGAGGGAGATTATACTCCCTTACTTTTAACTTATTCTTTTGTAAACCGTACCATCCTTAGTATCCAAAAGCTCAAAACCCATCTCTTTTGCCTCTTCACGTAATTTATCAGAAGTAGAGAAGTCTTTATTTGCTTTGGCTACATTTCTTTTGATTATTATTGCATCGAGTTTTTGACGTAATTCTTCAGATATTTCCTCATGAGCTGTGATCCCGTCTAACTTTAATCCAAAAAACTTATCAAATTCCATGATAAGATGAAGCTTTTCATGACTGGTAATTTCTTTATTATTTAATGCATTCCAGAGTACAGCAAGTGCTTCGGGCGTATTAAAATTATCTTCAAGTGCATTTAAAAAGTCCTGTTTAAAGTTGGCTACATTTAAATCATCTATCGAACTATCAATTAAATTTGATTTGAATGCTCTAACAAGCTCAATTAATCTCCTGCGGGCATTTCTGGCGGCTTCAAGTGCTTCCCATGTAAAATTCTGCTGTACATTAAAATTAGCCGTCAAATAGAAATATCTTAAATCCATAGGATCAAAGTCTTTTTCTACTATATCTTTCAATTCATAAAAATTACCTAGAGAATTGCTCATTTTCCGCCCATCTACCTGCAAAAATTCAGTGTGATTCCAGTAATTCACAAAAGTATGCCCTGTTGCGCATTCACTTTGGGCGATTTCATTCTCATGATGCGGCGTTACAAGGTCTCTTCCTCCTGTATGTATATCAATTGTCTCTCCAAGTATACTCATTGCCATAGCAGAGCATTCAATATGCCATCCTGGAAAACCTTCACCCCATGGGCTTGGCCACTTTTGGGCATGATCGGGCTGATCCAGCTGCCATAAACGGAAATCCGCAGGATGTTTTTTGTCCGGATCAATCTTTATTTCATACCGAACACCTGTAATCTTGTCTTCTTTCTTCTGACCTGCAAGCTTTCCATAATCAGGATCACTAGAAGTGTCAAAGTAAACGGCAGATTTGGTTATATATGCATGTCCTGTATCAATTAATTGCTCGATAAGCAGTATTTGTTCACTAATATATTCAGTTGCAAGAGGTCTGGATTCAGGATCAAGGAAGTTCATTTGGGAATATTGATCTAAAGCGATTTGCCGGAAATATTCGATAACTTCGCGTATTTCTTTACCAAGTTTATCCGCCGCCTTTTGGATGCGGTCAATTCCTTCATCGGTTTCAAATGTATCCTGGGTGCCTTGAAGGGCTTTTTTCTGCTCTTCGGTAAGAGTCATATGGCCTACATCGGTAAAATTGGAAACATGACGAACTTTGTACCCAAGATATTCAAGCCCTCTTCGGATAATATCCGCATTGGTAAATGTGCGCAGATTGCCGATATGTGGAGCACCGCGAAGTGTGATACCGCAGGTGTACATGGTTACAACAGGAGGTTTAATCGGGTTAAATTCTTCTTTTTCTCTTGTTTGTGTATTAAAAAGTTTAAGTGACATTTTTCTTTGTTTTTAGGAATTAAGTTTTTTAATTATAAAGTTTGGAGAGAATGAAATAAATAAGCAAAATTGGGACACGAAATTATATGTCGAAAATATTTATGCACAAAGGCAAAATATTGAGTAGGGAAATAGTGTGTTTATTGACATCCGGATTCCTTATTAGATTAACACGTATATATATAATCTTCAAATCAATAGTTAAAATTACTTAGAATTTATCATTGAATAATCCAATAATCGAAAGTTACTTCCGATAAATTGATATTTTTTAATTTTACTGCAAATCCACTACCCGGATTTTTGATTACGGAGAATGAGTCTGTATCACTTGATGTTATTATGACAATTATTTTGGATGCAGCTGTGATATTCGTATTTGCAATTGATACTTCCTGTGAATTTATAGCTATAGAGCCCTGACCAGCATAAGGTTCACCTGTTTGTGGAGTTGTAATTTTTATATTTTCTACTTCAAGAGTCTTTGCTATTAATTTATTTGCATTTAGTACGGTATTTACAGTCAAATTATTTGAAACAATATTACCAGTAGTAGTTAAATTGCCATTTATATCTATATTTAGTTTATTATTCCCAATTGATAATGTTTCTGCTTTTATTTGTCCATTTACATTCAAATTGTAATTTGTGCTTAGTGTATTAGTAGAGGTATTTAAAGAAAAATACGATGATGCAGATGAAGAATTTGAGTGATAATAATTTTGAATAATTACCATGACCATATCCTGTCCGGGTGCCCAGGCTTCTAGGGTCTTGCCTACAACAAATCCTGATCCATTTAGCTTTGTACCTCGCCCTGCAATACTTGATACTGTGATCAAATCACCTGTATTAATTGGATCGGAATTAGGATCAATTTTGACTGGAACTCTACCTGATAAAGCAATAGGCTCAGGATTATCAGTATCATTTATATTATAACCAATACTATTAAAATCCCCGGCCTTTGTCTTATCAGATACAATTCCAATTACTTTTGAAGCATTAATTTCTGCTGCTCTATCAAGCTGAGCGACTCTATCGCCATCTTTGGTGGTTATATAAGTATTTGTAGCATAAACAATATCTCCTTTTGTGGACGTTGCTGTTACGGAGTACATTTCCATGTAGTCTGCGGCTGGTGTACCAGAACAGGATGAT
>CAZHCC010000094.1:0-3975 GCA_964530975.1 uncultured Candidatus Saccharibacteria bacterium | reverse complement strand
ATTACCAATATATTTCTACTTTTGTAGATCCATATAGAACGATGCGCCATAGCCCAGTTTTAAATTACCAATATATTTCTACTTTTGTAGATGAAGAATCATGATTAGCTCCTATATCGTTTTAAATTACCAATATATTTCTACTTTTGTAGATTTAATTTATATAGCACATCTACTAAGTTTTAGATTACCAATATATTTCAAGTTAAGTTGGTGAATATTTTTGCAATAAATACATACTCCTCTATAATTAACATAATATGTCACTTTTCCAACAAATACAGGAAGATTTAAAAGATGCAATGCGATCGGGTAATGCGGAAGCAAGAGATGCATTGCGCATGGTTATTTCCGATATCAAAAACGAGGCCGTAAATGCTGGTGCTGATCGTGAGAATATTTCTGATGAAGTAGTCCAGAAAATACTTGTGAAATCAGTCAAAAACCGCAAGGATTCCATAAAAATCTTTGAAGAACAAAATAGAAATGATCTCGCGGAACCCGAAAAAGCTCAACTTGAAGCACTACAAAAGTATCTTCCAAAACAAATGACAGACGAAGAACTTCAATTAATAGTTGAAAAGGTTAAATCAGAAAACCCGGGAGTACAAGGTATGGCTTTAATGGGCAGGATTATGCCCCATGTAAAGGGCCAGGCAGAACCGGATAGAATAAAACGATTCCTATAATATTCTATTAAATCATAAATACACTAAGAGTGAAATTATGAGTACAGGAAATATTTAGATTGGTTTTTGAGTATTAAGCAGGCAAAAAACTTGCAAACCTTATTGCATCTCAAAAGTTAAATCCTGAGTGTACATAGAATCAGGCAATACTCCGGCCTTAACTTCAAGCACATATTTAGCTTCGTCGGAAGACGAGTAAGTGAGACAATTGAATCCTTTATTTATACAGGGCTCTGTATCCTGTTGAACTGAGACAAAATTCTTATTTTCATCAAAGAAAACTATATCCAGAGGTATATATGTATCTTTCATCCAAAAGTACTGTTTTTCTGAAGTTTCAAAAACAAACAGCATCCCAAAGTCATCTGCAAGTTCTTTGCGATTCATCAAACCTTGAGATCTCGATGCGGGAGTATCAGCAAATTCCAGATTAAAGCTTTTTTCAAAATTTTTATTTTTTAATAAGATTTTTTTTAAGGAATCAGAGGAATTGGAATTATTTGAAAATAATTTATTCTGAATTCCAAATTGATTATTATTGAGAAAAAAAATAATAGATATAAATATCATCGATAAAATAATGCTGCTTAAAAAAAATAATAATTTTCTTTTATTAAATATCATATATTAATTATTTATATTAAAAATATTATCTTTTTGTACAAGATGAGGATTATAATTTTGTCCATTTCTGATGCACTCATCAAGATCTGACTCTGGCCATTCTGATGCTTTTATAGCACTTTGAATTTTTTCATTAAGTAATTTGACTTTACGCATCCACACTTTAGCCATATTCTCATCAATTAGACTCGCCTCAGACATTTTACCTGGACTTGACCCGTCCAACTGGTAATTCGCAATTATAAATTCAATGTATCTGACAGCAATATGAGGATCAAATTGTTTACCTGCATTTTCATATATAATTTCAAGGGCCTGATTAACTGTAAGCCTTTGGGAATAAGGTCTGCCTTCGGTTACTGCGTCAAATACATCAACAAGTGTTAAAAGTCTTCCTCCAAATGGAGTTTCATGTCCTTTCAAAGCTCTGATTTCATCATCGAACTTTACAAGAGGATAACCTCTGAACTTTTTCGTTGTAGTTCTTATGCCGTCACTATCAAACTTTTCTGGAATTACACCCTCATCATCAAACCAGGTATGATGAAAATATACTATATATTTCAACTTTTCTATTAAAGGATTATTATAATTTGATAGCGACTTTACAATATAAATAACATGTAAAACTAATACTGGTCTGTCATCTTCTGAAAGCCTTTTATTACCGATTAGAATTTCGTCAGTGAAACCTATCTTTCCTAAATCATGTATTAATCCTGCATCTTTTATTAGCTGTACAAATGAATCATCAAATCCAAGATAATTAGCAAAAAGTGCAGCATTTTCACTCACCCTCCTGCAATGTTCTGCAGTATTCTTATCCCTTATTTCAATCAATTGAAATGATGTCTCCAAAATAAGATTATATTCATTCCTATATATTTCATCATTCAAAGCAGATAGCATACTCTTGGATAAATCAGCGTTTGAAATTATATCAGTTATTTCAGCAATATAAGTAGAATCAAGATGTTTGGTTATAATAGCTTGAAGAACTTGAATTGATGATTGACTTAAAGCTAAAAATACATGAGTTGCAGGATTCATTCTTTGATTTACCGAAGTGACGGTTGCCGCCTGCTCGCCTAAGACTGCTGTTCTTAATGCATCTAGCAATGGGATAGTATTATTATCAAATCTTAATGCTCCATATGGAGAGATCTCTAGAACTGTAGATACATTAATTGGAGCTAATTTTGTAGTAGCCTCAGGATTAGCATAAGTAAGTTCCCCAGATTGATCAAAGCAAAAGACTCCCGTTTTCAATAGTTCCATAATAGTGAATCCAGAAACTTTGTCTTGGGGCGTATATGGGTTTTTTAATAGTTCAAAATCAGCAGATTGAGGTAGTTGATCCATAAACGATAGTCATGATATACTAAAATATTTTTGAATAATAGTTAGCTAACTTTCCGTACTGTAAAATTCGCTTATTCGATCAAGTATTGTTACAGGCATATTAAGGATTAAAATTAGCAAGTGTCCACATTTACTTCATAGCTAGATTATCTCACGATCTATACTTACTATTTGAAGACTTTGTATTAATACAAAACGTAGTTCCAGAACATCTAATTACTGCTAACCAAAAAAATGCTAACTTTTTAATTAATTGAAGAAAGTAGCTGATTAGTGAGTTTAGATAGCAAATCATCTTCTGCAATTCCAAATATTAATAATTTAGAATGCAGATATAACTATCTTTTATTAGAAATTCCCCGCAGTCATTGCGGGGAATTTTATTTTAATCAATTAATAATTCTAGATTAAAAGTTCGAATTTTCTTTTCCCGATTCCATTTCTTGATCTCTGCTTCTCTCTTCATTGCTTCTGACTTTGAATAGAAAGATTCAGAATAAATTAATGTAAATGGCTTATGAGCAAAAACATATTTAGAACCTTTACCAGAATTATGCATAGAAATTCTTTTATCCAGATCATTTGTATATCCAGTATAGAGTGAATTATCCGAACATTTTAAAATATAAATATAAAACATTTGCTTTATTTACAACTTTTCTACATGCCATATTATAAATAATGGTATATCCTTATGAACGCTCCATAATTTTAAATCTTTTTCTTTTGCCTCATCTAGGACCTTTGGTTCGATTAAATTTATAATTGAAAATCCAGTATTTTTTAAATATTTAAACATTTCACTGATTGATCTATTAAAATAATTTATTTTCATAGCCCCATTAAACCACTTTGCTTGCCCTGGGCTTTTTGTGAGATAAGTCCCAAGAATATTTATTTTTTCACGGTTATCCTTTTGCATTTCATACCCGATTGATCTAATAAAGCTTTTTCCAGATTCGAAATTACCCACTCCCCATGCCAAAGGATGGTGAGTCGAAAAAAGGAATTTTCCGCCTTTTTTTAGAACCCTATAAACCTCATTCAAAGCTTTTGTCCAATCCTCCAGATAATGTAAAACGAGACTCGAATATACTAAATCAAAACTTTGGTCTTCGAATACAAGTTTTTCTATATCCATTATAAGAAATTCAATATCTGCAAAAGAAGCCTTGGCGATCTCAATCAATTTTTCAGAAATATCAATCCCGATAATATTTTCCGGTTTCGCTCCTTTGGAAATTAGTAATTCCACTTCTTCCCCGCTTCCACAGCCAAGTGCTAATATTTTCAAATTGGA
>CAZHCC010000093.1:0-3999 GCA_964530975.1 uncultured Candidatus Saccharibacteria bacterium | reverse complement strand
CTGGTAAAGAAAATACTCTTTGATCCTGTTGAAGCACTGCGCCAACATGAATTATATGGATTACTCCCAAAAGCAGTGGTAACCTCTACCATTTGAACATTCGTATAAGTATTAATAAATAAATTGGAATTATCCGTAGCAATTCCGTCTGCACACATTACATCAAATCCGCTAAATTTATAAGTAATCCCATTCCTGATAAAATTCCCCCCGCTGCAATAAAAGTATCTAAATGGTGCAGTTTTGAAAGTTGTAATCATAGCAATAATATCAGCTCTGATTTTGGTAGGATCATAAGTGCTATCCGGTTTGAAATAAACAGCCCGTCTGGTGGAGACTATATTGGGACCTATATTATCATAAGTTATCATCCAGCCAATATTTATATAGCTTTCATCTCCGGACTCAAAAAGGTTTTGTGATCCAGCAGAAGGAGAATTCCGATCATAAGAAATCAAACTATTCCTTGCTTGATTTTGTGTTGACTGAACTTCTATTTTTAAATCTCGAATAGTTGTATCTAGCTTGGTAAGTGTTTGGAGAGTATAAATCCCGGAAGCAAGGGTTGCACTGAGAACTACTGCTATAGTCATCACAATCAGAAGTTCTATAAGTGTGAAGCCTTTGCGTTTACTGGAAAAAATTTTCATCAATACAGATTAAATAATAAATGAATAATTTACAATTTTTTTGGAATTATTAAATATCTCTATATATTATATTAGTAATCACTACATGATCTTTTGCTTCTTGAATGATTGCATTAGCGTCCTGCAGAGCCTTTTCCCGGTCGGTCTTGGTATAGATAATTACAATTATTTTACTACTTACATATGGAGTGGAGAAATCAATTTTAAAGCGGCCCTTTGGATCATTATACGGAATTTTGACACTGGCATATTTATCAATGGTCAACTGATTTGCTTCTTTAAGCCGATCATCAACTACCGAGGCATCAGTTACCGGTCTATTTATATTTGTTTGGCTTGTAGAAAATAAATTGAGACTTACTGCAAATCCCCAGCATGTAAAAATAAGAATAAAAACCGCCAGAGCAACTAAACCGTAGCGCAAACCATTTTGATAATTTTGTGTTTGTTTCTTGGCAAAATCATATTCAAAATTTTCAAATTCTTTAATGGCCACAGGCTATGATAACTCAATAATTCAAGAACTCAATAATTCAGTAAATAAGTTAATAGCAATTTTTATCTGCCACGCAAGTATTTGATTATAGAAGCAACAGTAAAACGTACTAGTTCTGGGGTAGGTTCTTCTCCATCTGCATATGCTTGATCAATGTCATAAATATGATCCTCAGCTTTCAATGATTCTGCTCTTTTTAATTCTGCTTCGTGGACAACTTGCCTGTATAAAACAGTTATCCAGTTTTGTGAATCATCAGTATTAGGTATTTCCATATTAAAATTTGGTGATAATAGCATGAAATACTCGTAAAGCAAATTTTTTTCATTATTTACTGCTAATTCAAATAATATAAGGAGAAATATATCCAAAAGACAAGGTTAGCTTTTGCCAAGATAATATTCAGTCCCTTTTCTCCATAAAATATTTCCAATTATATAAAGAAGTACGATCCAAATCGAAGTAATTGAAAGAATTTGTAAAAGCGGGAAAAAATTTGTGAATAAATCAGGATTTGCAAATTGTTTAGCCAATCCTCCTGAAGCATATTGGAAAGGGAGGAGGGCAAATAGTACGGTCATAAATCCCGGAAGTGCAATTACCGGAATAATTTTGCCCGAGAAAAAGTCATATGCTAGTACATAATAGGAAATATCATATCTTTTGAAGAGCAAATAAAAACTTGCCGGAATATAAAAGAGACAATATGAAAGAAGCATTCCGATTAGAGCTGAGGCATAAAAAATCAACCAGAATGCAGGATTGAATTCTCCACGAATCAGAAAAACAATTTGCGCAACAATAATCAGTATAATTATCGTACCCAGATTTTTGCCAAAGTCCCTGGATATAAAATAAAAGAATGGGTGAACAGGCATTAACTCCAGGGAAAGGTAATTACCTTCTTTTACCTCCTGGCGCATATCTTTTGCAAATCTTTTGTAGTCAATTGCAGAAACAAGAAGGACAAAAAGATAATAAATAGTCATTTGATTATGTATTGAGAATTCTGTTCCGGATACTACAGTAAAAAAGAAAATCAAACCCGCGATCTGAGCAATTGGAACAGATACAGAAAAAACAAGGCTTAACCAATTCTGATTATTCTGTAAGAAAGCGTATTTTATTAAATATATATATTTTGACATTAACCTATACTTTCATAATTTTTAAAACCAGTATCCCATACAACTTTATTGATATAAGCCAGAATCCCCGTCCATAAAACTATGGACAACCAGAAGTATAAATTATCATTACCTCTCACTATTTCAAAAATCAGAACTGTAAATATCGCGACAGGGAAAAAATAGGTTAGAAATCCGCGTATTGGAGAAGGGAAAACATCTATCGGCTTTCTCTCGAATAAATCAACAATAGCCTGGGCTATTTTTTTTATAGAATCAGCATTTCGAAGAAATACAGAAAAGCCATAAACAATGCTGTAAAATAAATTTGCACAAATAGCGGATATCGGAATAAAAATTAAGGTTTTAAAAAAAATTATAATATTTATATTTGCGACAAAAGCAGAAATACACATACCGACAAAAAAAATTCCTAGCAAATATACCCGAGGACGATTCACATCATAAAAATATTTATAATACATCAACCCGATTGGTCTCATTAATACGATATCTATCGAAGAATCCAGAACTTTACGTGAGAAATCAATAATTGTGTACTGTGTTGTCAGAAAAAAAATGAATTGAGTGGAGAAGATAATAAAAAAGAATTTATTAATATCAATGCCTGCAAAAGGTGTAGGGTTAATCTGATAAACAATATAAGTTTGTATCAGAAAAACACTAAGATAAATAATTGATGTAAGCATAGACATAAAGGTATTACCCCTATCTCTCATAGAGAAATTGAAGATCAAATAGAAATAAAGTTTTATTTTTTGGATTGACGTCATTTTATTCTCTAAATAGTTCCTCTCTGTCATCCTGAGCGACAAGGGGAGTCGAAGGATCCGATTCAGCGCTCTTCTTCAAAACTAATTAAATTAATAACTTGAAGAATCAGATCCCGTCTTTGTCATTCCAGCGAAGGCTGGAATGACAAAGACAACTCGTAACACGCAACTAAAAAACTAACTAACTCTTATAAAGTTTCCCCATCACCTCATGCAAATCAGTTTCTTCAAAATTTATTTCAAGAACACTGAAAGTCTTCATTATTTCAGAAATTACTTTGGTGGAATCCTCACGTGTACATTCAATACGTAATAGCCGATCTTCATTCTTTAAAACTTTTGCAATATTTATAAGTTCTTCAGGAAAAAATAAATTTTCTTCCACGATAAATTCAATCTCTCTTTTATCACCAAAAATCTTTTTAAGCTCTTTTGTTAAACCGTCAAAGGCTATTTCTCCATGATTTATAACAATAGTTCTATCACAAAGTGCCTCTACATCATCCATATTATGAGTAGTTAAAATTATTGTGACATTGGTTTCTTTATTAAGTTTTTTTAGGAAATCCCGGAACTCCTGAGCACTATTTACATCAAGACCAATAGTTGGCTCATCAAGAAAAATTACTTTAGGCTCGTAAATCAGAGCGCAAATAAGCTCGCATTTCATTCTCTGTCCAAGTGATAGTTTACGTGCAGTCTGATTCACTAAATCCTCAATACTGAATACTTTAATCAACTCCTCAATTTTTTGTTGATACTTTCCTTTGTCCATGCCATAGATTTCGGCAATAAAATCAAAAGTGTCTTGTACCTCCAAATCCATAAAAAGCTGGGTTTTTTGAGCCATAACAAAAGAGATAATTCTTTTAAATCCATCTTTTTTCTCAAAAGGTTTAAACCAGAAAACTCCGACTTCACCGGAAGTTGGA
>CAZHCC010000092.1:0-4034 GCA_964530975.1 uncultured Candidatus Saccharibacteria bacterium | reverse complement strand
CTCAGTTGGTAGAGCAACGGTATCGTAAACCGTAGGTCGTGGGTTCGACTCCCACAAGTGGCCCCACTATTTAATTGTTTGAATTGGCAAAATTAATTCTATTTTCCCTATACCCAATCTAGTATTAACGCCATTCTTATCAACGTTATTTAATTTATGAATGGATGCATAATTCTTTTCATTTAGTTTGTATTCTAATCTCAAACTACTTTCGGGATTTTGAACATCTGGAGTTTGAATTTTACATTTAACTGGTGTTTGCCGTATACCAGGATTAATTAAGATATCAGTTTCGAGGATCAATTCTACGTCCAAATATACCTTTTGTAGTTGTAAAAACTGACTACTCTCATTTACAACATGAAATATGAACCCATCATTCCAAGTTGCAAATCCTTTACCTCCATCTGAATCTCTAAAGATTTTTAAAATTGGAATTTCGCTGTCGTTATTTTTTTTATACTCAACTTCCCAAACACGAAAACATAAATATAAAATTCCTGAAACTATTATTATATTAAAAATCCACCTATATGGCGTTAGAAGTTCTAAATCGTAACTAATATTTGTAAGTATAAAACTTATCAATACGAGACCTGTACCAATCCTACTATTTAATGCATCACCTTCTAAAAATACTTTACCCAGAATTTTTTTGAAATTAGCCATATAACGTTATATAAATGATAAAAGAAAAAGTGTAAAGCCTATCAATTGTAATAACTTTAGTGTTAAAATACCCCATGGCAAAACCAGATAAACATGAAAGATCACTAGTTTTAGTAAAACCCGATGGAGTTCAAAGAGGTTTAATAGGTCAGATAATTTCCAGGTTTGAGAGAAAAGGGCTGAAACTTGTAGGGCTTAAGTATATGCGACTTAATTCAGATGATGTGAAAAAGCATTATGGCAAATATGCCGATAAACCTTTTTATAAGGTGATCGAGGATTTTATGATGTCCGGTCCTGTTGTTGCTATGGTATGGGAAGGGCTTGAAGCTGTAAAGGCTGTAAGACTGATTTGTGGAGAAAAACGACAAGGATTTGAATCAGAAGCAGGTTCAATTAGAGGAGATTTTGCTATTTCAGGTGGCAATAATATAGTTCATTCTTCAGATACAGCAGAAAATGCGCAAATAGAAGTAGATAAATTCTTCGATATTACAGAAATTATTGATTGGGATAAAAGTGAATATCAACATGTTTATAGTCCAGAGGATTTGTAAGTATGTTTAAATTTCAATAAATCAAAAGAGCCGAAAGGCTCTTTTTTTATTACTTTTTGATAAAATACCTTGTGAAAGCAATAATCCTCGCTGCAGGCAAAGGCACAAGACTAAGTCCGATTGGTGATACAACGCCTAAATTATTAATTCCTGTATTTAATAAACCTTTAATTCACCGATTTGTAGATATCTTGAAAGATTATGTCGAAGAAATCCTCTTTGTTATTGATGCAGGAGATTTTGGTGAAAAAATCAGGTCATATGCAAATAAACAGAGCTGGCCGGTTAAAATCACTTTTGCAATCCAAAAAGAGGCAAAAGGAACAGGTGCAGCTGTTCAGTGTGCTAAAGATCTGATAATACCAGGCGAAGACATTTTTGTTCTATATGGTGATGATATTTATAGCAAAACCGATATAGCTCAACTTGCAAAAGTTGAATATGGAATGATTGGGAAAGCCGTAAATGATCCTGAGAAATGGGGAATACTCCATCAGGACAGTAGGGGTAATTTAACAGAAATAATAGAAAAACCACAGGAATTTGTAGGTAATCTGGCAAATATAGGTATATTCAAATTAAATAGTGAAATTTTTGAACTATATGAAAAAGTTCCGGTATCTCCAAGAGGGGAAATTGAATTAACAGATACAGTTACTCTTTTTGCGCAAAAACATAATGTGAAAGTTCTTGCTATGCAGGGATACTGGTATCCACTTGGTTATCCTTGGCATATTCTGGATGCTCATGAAAAACTTATAGGGGAAGTAAGATTTGAGACTATTGGGGAAATTGAACATGGTGCTGTAATTAAGGGAAGACTTAAGCTTGGAAAAAACTCAATTATTAAGTCAGGTTGCTATCTAGAAGGAGATATTATTATTGGAGAAAACTCTATAATAGGTCCGAATGCCTTTATTCGCGGAACTACGGTGATTGGGAGTAACTGCAGAATTGGCGCTTTTTGCGAAATAAAAAATTCTGTACTTTTTGATAATTCTATAGCTTCACATTTAGTATATCTTGGAGACTCAATAGTTGGTTATAATTCAAATTTATCAGCAGGAACAATTACTAATGTGCTTTATCCTGACTGGAAAATTAAGAAAAGAAATATTGAAGTAAATATTAAAGATAAAAAAATCGATAGCGGAAGAGAAAAGCTCGGTTCAATTATAGGTGATAATGTAAATATTGCGGCAGGAACAATTCTCTACCCTGGTGTTAAAATCGGACCCGGAATCAATACCGACCCAGGAGAGATAGTTACTATTGATAAATATTAATGACTTCCAAAAGAGATATTACCATTGATTTACTTCGGTTTATTGCGATATTTCTTATGATTTTTGCCCATACAAGCATGATATTAAATATAAGTGGTTATGCCCTTAATAACTGGTTAAAGGACTCAGGGAATTTTATATGTTTTGCACTCTTTTTATTCTGCTTTGGAGCGGGAAATTATTTGCGTACCCAGAGAGATGGCTTAAATAAGAAGGCATTACTCAAAAGAGTCATATGGCTATACTTTGCATATTTAATGATTGTCATCACAGGTATAGTTTTTAATGGAAACTTAAAACTTGATGAGTTAATAAAACAGGCTTTTTTTTATAAACTACCTGCATATGGTGAGTTTATTGCAGCATTTATACTTTTTGAATTATTCTCTTATACGCAGAATACTTTATTAAATAAAATAGCCTCAAATATAAGCAAAATACTTATTCTTTCTGCTATTATTTTCTTCCTGGCTGAATTATTTAAAACTTTCAATTATGGGGTACTATCTCCATATACGAACCTTTTGTTTGGGGGAAAGGATTATTTCTCTTTTCCAATTATGCAATATTTACCGATTTTCTTATTGGGTGTTTACTATGCAAAAAATCCTGAGTATTTTATGAGTAAAAACTTTATATCCATTCTTTCACTTGCTATTACACTAAGCATATTCCTGTTTTCTTTAGGCATAAATATGAATAGATGGCCTCCAAATTATGTTTATATAATTACAAATATAAGCATACTATTCTTAATTATTTTTCTTGCGAATTTAAGTAAATGGTATATAAGTCAGAGTTCAGTTTTTTTTGACTTTCTCAAGATAATAAATAAATATACCATTCATATCCTATACTCACATATTTTGATTTTATACATATTAAGATCAGCGCCTTTCCACTATTCTACAATCACAACATATATAGTAACATTAAGCATAATTGGAGGCTTTTATACACTCCATCAACTTAAATATAGAAATGACAAAACCAATTAGCCATAAATCACATAATAACCGGCTAAGATTTTATAGTATGATGATTTTTTTCCTAATTGTCGCGATTATTGGTACTTCTTTTTATCTTTATAAAGAGCAGCAAAAAACATCTACCCGCCTCCCTGAAAAAATAGAAATCCCCATACATAGTCAGCCGAAACCCAAAGTCAAATGGTGGGATATGAACTGGAGAACCGCTTTAAACTTAAATATTACAAATGATACATATCAGGATATGGATTCTTCAAACTATGCAAGTTTTGATTTTGACCATAAATCTCTGATTGATAATAAAATGGCGAATGCCGATGGTTCCGATTTACGAATCATTTACCAGAATCAAAATAATGATTTTTCTATATTAAATTTCAGTATTGAAAATATTTCAACGGATAATTCCATTATTAGCTTTAATCTTGCAGAAACTCTGTCCAAAAGAGTAATTAGTCAAAGTTACTTCCTCTATTATGGAAAGAAGAGCTGAAAAAGCTTGGTTTGCACTTTATATTGGTTGATCTGGGTGA
>CAZHCC010000091.1:0-4065 GCA_964530975.1 uncultured Candidatus Saccharibacteria bacterium | reverse complement strand
CGAATTTTAAATTTAAATTTTTTAAAATATTTACTTTTATTTCCGGTTCAAATCCGGGCAATACTCTTGAAGCATGACCGTCATAAAGAAATTTACCCCCGACCTCTAGATATAGTCTTCCACCGGAGAACTTTTGTATCCGGTCTTTAATCGCAGTCCTTTGTAAATCAAAATACTTATCGGAATTAAATGGTCTCACAATTTATTTAAACAGAATGAACTTAATATTCAAGTAATTAATTCTACGGATCTTATCAAAAGCAATGGGGCTATTTTTGGAGCATTTATTGGATACTTCCCATGCTAAATTTAATAAAATTGCAGATAATAATAGGCACTTAATAAAAAGTTTAGCTATACCTGATTCATTTAGCACTGTATATCTTTATCGAAATGATTAATAAGTATGAATTTTGGTTAATAAAAGCATTCAAGTGATACATGATATCTATATAGGTAAAGTAGATGACTAATAACCTTCTATGCAACGGAAGACTTAAAATAAAATATACTCTTCACTTCCACCATTTTCCAAACATAAATATATATAGGACTGGTCTGGCTTATAGGTGATATTGATACTTTCCATTTGAGACGAGTTCTCCATGCATGTTCTTACTTCGCGGAATAAATATGTATTACTAATAACACTTATTCCTAAAGCATTTATACGGTTTTCGTCCTGATTATAAAAATAAATAAATTCAGACTGTTCATCAGATAATTTGGTAGAAGATTTATCTCCATAAAGTATTGGGAATTTGCTATATATAAAATTATATTCGGAAATTCTTAGTGCAATCAATTTTATTAATATTTTTCTATCTAAATCCCGACCTTCTACAGTAGAAGAAAACTCTGCAGGAATATCCGCCGGTGGTTTTGGTGAATCCATTGAGATTATGCTGGATTTGGATTTGGATTTATATGTAACTGGTTTTGATTTATCTTCAATACCAGATGTATGCAGGATTGTTTGACGTGAGTAGTTATCGGGTAAAAGAGATTCTTGAGAGATATTTATAGATGAAGTTAGTGTATCTATTTTTTTGTAAATCCTTGTACTAATCAGACTAAGTAAGAAAATAGCGAGCAAAGCTACAATTACAACCAAAAGACAAAAAGTTAAATAATTACTTTTAAAAAAGGTATTTTTCATTAATCTTTATTTTAGCAGTTAAATTTCCGAAGTGAAGTATGCCCAAAAAAGGATTGCAATAGATGGGATAGTAATATATGCAAATAATGCTGTAACAAAGATTACTGGTTACTCAGAAGAAGAAATTATAGGCTCTTTTATTTTTTGGGAGAGTAATTATTTAAAATACTGCGCAAGTCCCGACCATATCACCTTTATCCAATCTGAATATAATAACACCGGAGGTAACTCTACCAGCCTCTCTTATATTTTCTAGAGGAGTTCTTATACTCTGACCTTTTTTGGACATAAGAAGTATTTCTTTTTGAAGATGATCAATAATTCTAGCTGATGCAATATTACCGGTTTTGGCTGAAATCTTATAACCAAACATACCCTTGGTTCCACGCCCCTTTGGTGGGAAGTCGGAAAGCGGAGTTAGTTTCCCGAAACCCCTCTCGGAGACAACAAGCACACGATCTTCTGCACTTCTAACAATATCCATCATTACGACATTATCATCATCAATAAGCTTTATGCCCCTTACACCTCTTGAAGACCTGCCGGTAGGAGTAACTTTGCCCTCACGAAAACGTACTGTTTTGGCTTTTTCTGTCATAATTAAGACATCTGCATTACCATTTGTCGGTCGAACATAAATAAGCTCATCACTCGCGTCAAGATTAATTGCAATAAGTCCATTTTTACGTATTCCTGTAAATTCCTCAATCAAAGTTTTTTTGACAATCCCTTTGAGGGTAGCCATAAATAGGAATTGGTAAGTTTTTTGTGAGCTCGCAATATCAACCTGACCTTCCTGTGTCTGGTCAGCATCTGCAACTACTCCGGGTTTATCAAGGGATCGTGCAAGAACCGAGGTGATAATTTCTCCTGATTCAATCGAAATTAAATTAACGAGAGGTAAGCCTTTGGATTTCTTCAGCATTTCCGGAATTTCAAAAGCTCGAAGTGAGTAAACTTTACCTTTATTAGTAAATAGTAAAATTTCTGAATGTGTATCACAGTAAATCAAATGATCAACATAATCACCGTCCTTGGTTGTAGACCCGACAGAACCTTTGCCTCCACGCCCCTGAGCCTTGAACTCAGATTCCTTCATTCGCTTTATATAACCTGTACGTGAGATAGAAACAATAATATTCTCTTTTTCTACTAAATCCTCTTCCGAAAATTCACCTGGCATTGCTCGGATAATCTTGGTTTTTCTCTTATCTCCGAATTTATCCTTAACATCATTTAATGATTGTCTGATAATGCCCTCTATACGCTCCTGAGAATTTAATATTGTTTTGAGATCTTCTACTTTTGAACTTACCTCATCATATTCATCCTCAATCCTTTGTCTTTCAAGCGCAGCAAGCTTACGAAGCTGCATATCAAGAATAGCTTGAGCCTGTACATCGGAGAATTTGAATATGGATATTAATTCGACCTTTGCATCATCTGCATTATTTGATGCACGAATAATACGTATAATTTCATCTATATGATCCAGGGCAATTTTTAGTCCTTCAAGGATATGAAGTCTTTGTATATACTGATTAAGATCATAAATGGAGGAGCGAATAATAACTTCGTACCGATGTCGTAAAAATTGCTCAAGAAGCTCACGAAGTGAAAGTGTGCGAGGCTCACCGTCAACTATTGCAACCATATTATAATTAAATGCTGATTGCATTTCTGTATATTTATAGAGCTTATTTAATACAATATTTGGAACAACACCTTTTTTGAGTTCTACAACCAGACGTATACCTTCTTTATTGGTGGATTCATCACGGATATCGGCTATTCCATCTACCTTCTGATCCTTATATAAATCATAGATCTTTTCGGCAAGTCTGGCCTTATTGACCTGGTACGGTAATTGAGTGACTACGATTTGTGTGCGTCCTTTACCTAGATCTTCGATATTTGTGACAGCACGCATTAATGCCTTACCCCGACCTGTTTCAAATGCAATCTTAATATCCTTAGCATTATAGACTTCAGCACCAGTAGGAAAGTCAGGTCCTTTGATATGCTTCATTAAATCATCAATGGATAATTCTGAAGAAAATTTCGGATAAATTATGCCTCTTGAAGTAACATCATATCCCGCAGCTTCGTAATAATCATTCGCTGCATAATCCGCATAATTGAATACTAGCCCTTCAGCTTTATTGCCGGCATCAAGCATGGTAATTGTTGCATCTATAACTTCATTAAGATTATGAGGAGCAATTTTGGTCGCCATGCCCACTGCAATACCGTCAACACCATTTAGCAAAAGATTTGGAAGGAGAGCAGGAAGTACGGTTGGCTCACTTTCTTCACCCGAATAGTTGATATTAAAATTTACAGTTTCTTTATTGAGGTCAGCAAGAAGCTGCATTGTAATTTTTTTGAGCTTACACTCAGTATACCTCATGGCAGCAGGACTATCACCGTCTATAGAGCCGAAGTTTCCCTGTCCCCATATAAGTGGGTAGCGCATTGTCCATTCCTGAACCATACGGGCAAGGGCATCATAAACGGAAGCATCACCATGTGGGTGATATTTACCTATTACATCCCCGACAACTTTTGCTGATTTGGAAAAAGCACCATCCGGCAAAATCCCCCTATCAAACATTGCATAAATAATTCTGCGCTGAACTGGCTTAAGTCCATCTCTTACATCAGGAAGAGCCCGGGCAACAATAACGCTCATTGCATAATCTATATATGATTTCTTGAGCTCATCTTCAATTGAAACATTTCTGATTCCTGCAATTACTGCTGAAGCAGTAGAATTTATTTCTTCTGTATTCTCTTCTTGAATAGGATCTTGATTGAGGTCTGTATTAGAAGCCATAGTAAATCTGACTAGCAATTATAGATTATTGGAGTTTGTAAGTCTAAGAAGGATTACAAACTTTAAGACT
>CAZHCC010000090.1:0-4098 GCA_964530975.1 uncultured Candidatus Saccharibacteria bacterium | reverse complement strand
AGGTAGAAATATCGTTCTTGAACCAAAATCTACTCTTGCTCAGTCTGCAACTTACAAACTCATTGTTTATCGTACTGTCAAAATTATTGATTTAAATTCAGATGAAGTCATAAGTAAATTAGCTAGAGAAACATTACAGGAAATTAATTTTACTACTGTAAAAGCTCCTCAAATTAAATCTTTCTCTCCTATCGGTAGTTCAGTATTTGTTGATTCTGAAATAAAGATAGAATTTAGCAAAGAAATGTTTCCACAAACAGTAATAGAAAAACTTACAGCAAATCCTCAATTTGAATTTTCTCCTGAATGGAATGAAACCAATTCGTTATTAATACTGAAAAGAGTTAATAAACTTGAATTCGGTAAAGAATATGAAATTAAAATTGCTGCAGGAGCCAAAGGCAAAGGGGATACATTACTGGAACAGGATTTCTCCTTTAAATTTTCAACTATTGGAGAAGCAAGAATTATTAGTACAAGCCCCGGTAATGGCGCGGGAAGTATAGGATTACAAAATCAGATTAGATTAGCTTTTGATCAGGAAGTCGATAAAAATTCCGCACAATCAAAATTCTCAATAAGTCCAAATATTGTCATTAACTTTTCCTGGGATGGCAATACTTTGATTGCAAAACCTGGAGGCAATTATAGCTATCAGACAAGATATACCTATTCTCTAACACAAGGGGTAAAGTCGATCAAAGGCAAAGACTCAACCAGATCTTACTCCTATTCATTTACAACTATCCCTCAAACAATATCTCTCGGTGTACCGCTTTATCGCCAAAGTCCTTATGCTTTTGGATGCAATGTTACAGCCGCAAGTATGGTGATGGCATATAAAGGTAAAAGTGCTTCAAATATTCAGATTTATAATTCACTTCCAAAATCTGGTCCTACCTCAAAGGAAGGTGATACCTGGGGAGATCCTGATGCAGGATTTGTAGGCTCAATTTCAAGTGGGGGATATGGTGTTCACTGGGGACCTATTTCCAATTACTTAAATTCTCAAGGGGTAAGTAATCAGGTTAGACGGGGAATGACCGCATCCCAATTGGCAAAAGAGATAGAATCGGGTAAACCGGCTATTGTTTGGTGGTGGAATCAGATTAATTCTGCACCTGGTGGTGGACCTATTCGTCAAAGCTGGACTACACCCGGTGGGAAAAGTGTAAATACAATTGTCGGAATGCATTCAGAGGTAGTTGTAGGATTTAATGGATCTTCAGATAATCCAACATCATTTATCTTAAATGATCCCCGTGGCAGTAGAAGGACGGTGAGTGTGGGTACTTTTAATTATCTCTGGAGTTTCTTTGGAAATACAGCAATTATCATTAATTAAGTACATTGCGATTATTCAGGATAAAAAATTTTTATAAGGGGTTAATAGATATTATTTTTATTGCACTTGTTTCAGTTATCTTATTCTGGGGAGCTAGCGAATTGCCACTTGAGAAATGGGATGAGTTTACAAATGCCCAGGTTATTGAAGATACAAAAGAAAGTAATTCCTTCCCAGTACTATTTTTGAATGAAAAACCTTTCTTTGAAAAACCTCCACTCTGGTATTACCTCAATCTAGGACTCACAGAAATACTTCCCTACTCTCCCCTCACGATCAGATTAATATCAATATTTTCTGGCATCATACTTTTTGTTCTGATATTAAGATTTACAAGAAGGGAGTTTGGTTATCTGGTTTCATTACTAATCTTCCCGTTTTTTGTAACGATATGGCATTTCTTCATTTTTAATTTATCAGGAATATTTGCAAGTCACAATTTAAAATCTGCTGACTCAGATGCCTTACAATTATTACTATCATTTTCTACAATTTATATTTTATTTATTTATAAAAGAACTTTATCAATAAAATATCTATTCCTGGCTGCAGTCTTTACAGGCCTTGGAATAATGACAAAAGGAGTTTTCTCACTTTTTCCGATTTTTGTATTTTTTTTATGGTTTTTCTATAAAAAAAATTATTCGGAAATTTGGAAAATATCATTATATTTTTTACCTGTATTAATAATTGTTATTCTACCCTGGCATATTTTTATGTATTTGAATTTCGGTAATGATTTCATTGAGAGTTACTTTGCATATCATATTTTTTCACGAGTAATTACACCTTTAGAAAGTCATGAAGGCGGAGTTTTATTCCATATAATCAATTTTCTAAATCCTGCAATATTTCTTACAGGAATATTATTTCCTTTTGCTTTATATTCGATCTGGAAGAAAAAATTATTTAAGGAATTTAAATTCTTTTATTTATCAGTATATTCACTCCTAATTCTATTAATTGTGAGTATTATTCAGACTAAACTCTCTTGGTATTTATTGCCGGTTTATCCGACGGCAATGATAATTTCCGCCTGGTATCTATCCAAAGTTAAATTTGAATTTATACGAAAATATATAAGGAAAATTAATTTGTAACTGCAATAGATATAATTTTGAGCAAATCGCTTGAAAAGTCTTTATGATAAATAAACAGTCACTAATATATATTTTTCTTCCTATCTGCTTAATATCCCTACTAATAGGAACTTCAATATTTTCTATGATGGAATCTGATCAGAAGTGTAGACAATTATCACCTCCGAAAATGTCGTTATTTCCCAAAGCTCAGGCATCCAGAAGAAATCCTACTACGCATGGTATTGAAATTTGTATTAAGAATTTTAATAGTAAAATTTTAAAAGGATATATTAATTTTGATTTTATCTCACCCGATCATGCTTTAAGTTATGGTTATTCCATAGATCCTGAATCGCTCGAAAATAGAATATTCCCTATACTCCCGCTCCCTGCTCAATACGAGGCAAGAATAATTATATGGTTTGAGACTGATAAAGGAACTACAAATAAAGCATATATGAGCAATACTGACTATATTAAGTCCACATCTGGATTTAAACCTGAAGCCAGTAAAATTAGACCTGTTGGAAGAGCTGAATTTATTGTGGGACTGTTAAATGAAACAAAAATTGAATTAACAAATCCGTAAGACACTTTTTACATTATTGCAAAGTTCTCATCGATAAATGACTTGGCATTCTTACCGTTAATAATAACCTTTGTGGCTTTTTCCAAAACAATAATCTTAGCCACTTTACGACAGATTGAATAGAGATTACGTTTTAGCTGACGTATACCAGCATCAAATCCAAGTGGTCTTACAATTGTATCCCAGGAATCGTCCGTAAATTCTAATTGTTCTGATGTAAGTCCGACCTCTTTCAGTATTTCAGGCAGTACATATAATTTGCCAATTACAACCTTCTCTTCATCTGAATAGGAATAAAAGCGAATAACTTCAAGACGGTCAAGAAGTGCTGCAGAAATATTGCCTAGGTTATTTGCAGTACAAACAAAAAAACACTTTGATAAATCAACAGGGAAATCTATATAATGATCCCTAAATGCAGGATTCTGTTCGGGATCAAGAATCTCCAGGAGAATTGCCATAAAGTCCTTCCGAAGTGAAATATTTCCGGAAACTTTATCGATTTCATCCAAAATAATCAAAGGATTCATAGAGCCGGCTGTGGAAAGTGCCTTGATTATCTGGCCAGGCTCAGCATCAGACTCCGTCTTGGGTTTACCTCTAAGTTCATAAGTAGAACCAAGACCACCCATGGCAATACGAATTGTATTACGACCCATTGCCTGTCCTATCGCCTTAGCAAGGGAGGTTTTACCAATACCCTGTAGCCCGACAAAACACATTACAGGAGCCTTTACAACATTAGTTTTTTCTTGATCCATGCGCAATTTCATTACAGAGATATACTCGAGAATTCTCTCCTTCACTTTCTCGATACCATAATGATGATCATCAAGGATTTTTTTGACATTAGTAAGAGAAATATTATCAACTGTATATTTACCCCATGGCACTTCCGCAACCCAATCAATATATTTCGAAATATTTTCAAAGTCCGTGGAGAACCCTCCAAATTGTGCAGTTTTTATAAGACGCATTAAACGCCGCTCAACTTCTCCACGCAATTCAGCAGGACAACCGGATTCGGCCAATTTCTTTTGCAGGAATGCAATATCATCATGTATTGATTGTGTGAACTGGGG
>CAZHCC010000089.1:0-4123 GCA_964530975.1 uncultured Candidatus Saccharibacteria bacterium | reverse complement strand
ATTTATATCATTATCATTTTTTGGTCCGAAGTCAAGATCATAGAATTTTTTATTCATATCATCGAAGTCACCTTCATGATAATTTTCAACTTCTGCCATAACTCTGGCGATTCTCTCAAACATTTCCTCAATTGTTTCCATTGGGGTTCCGTCTTCTCCTTTTCGAAGATAACGGGTAATTAGGACGGTTTTCGCATTTTCGGATAATCCGATGCCATCTCCGCCGTAGTTATTTTTTTGTTTTTGGTCTTGAGCGTTACTCATAGGTGTTACTAACTACAGAAAATAATTTCTTGGGAAACTCGGTCGGGACAAGGTCAAAATATATAAAGTTTTAATGCTTTGCAAGAACTTATAATTCTTTCGTATTTAAGTATTAAATAATTAAAGCATTAAAGGATTTTATTGAGACTAAAGTTTTATCTTAAAGGTATACAGAAAGTTATCGAATTAAAGTTAATTATATCGTTACAAATCAAAATACGTCTCTTCGGCTGGTACACCAGTCCCTTCCGCCCAAACGACGCAGATGCCGGTCAGGTTTTAAACATTTCACTTTAATGGACTAATAAATTAATAATTAAAAAATTTTACTGGCTTAAATAAATACTGTAACTTATAATATCCCGTGGATTTTGAAAAACTCTACAATTTATGTTTTGGTAAGGTTTATAAGTTTTTCTATTATAAATATGTAGAGAAGGACCATATTGAAGATCTTGCACAGGATGCTTTTATGCGTTTTTACAATAAATATGGTCAAAAATCGCTTGATGAGGTGGAAGCCCAGAAAATCCTTTTTGGGATTTGCCGGAATGTATATAAGGAGTGGGTCCGAAAGTCCATCAAAGAAAAAAACGTTTCTTTTCTTGATAATTATGAATATGAAATTGCTGATGAGTCGACTCTTGATGATGCGACTTTATTTGATGCAGATGATATTTCCAAAGTGATTGAAGGAAATCTTGAAATAATCAAAACATGTCTTGATCAATTGAATGAAACTGTAAGAAAGGTACTGGAATACAGATTCCTTGAAGGGAAAACCCGTAAGGAAACCGCAGAACTTCTGGGAATAAAAGAAAAAGATGTACATACTTATCAAAAAAGAGGTGTGAAATACTTAAAAAAAATGGTAGATGACGGCAGGACTTAGTTTTTAAATTTATTCCTTAAGATTTTGAGAATAAGGACTAGGGAATAAATATAAGAAATAAGGTTGAGGGACTGTACCCCTACAGTCATTACAAAAATAGGGGAGTATTGAAATCATGGAAAAACATAAACATAAAAACTTAAGTATTGAAAAAGCTATGCGAACTTCAGTACTACCTTCATTACCTGATCATGATATACAATCAGCCCAGAAACGGGTATGGAACCAGATCTCCGCATCCATAGCTACCAAACCACAGTCTTTGGATATACCAAGACCTTCATTTTTCAGTGTATTTGTAAGAACTTCCAAATATGCACTTGCATATTTAATGCTATTTGTAATGCTGATGGGAAGTATTTTCTACATGTATACGGTTATTCTTACTACAAATCAGGATGTGGTGCCTGAAGTGGCAAAGTCCGACTCTCAAATTGAAGCAGAGAAAATTGATCTTCAAGCCCTTGCCGCTTCCAGATTCCAGGAATTAAACGGGATTACATTTGAAGAATATAAAGAAGTTATAGAAGTTACCGAACAGGCAGATGAACCTGTATTTATACCTACACCACAAACAGAAATTCAGTTAACTGCAACTCCCAAGCCCACAGAAATAGTCAAAATTGACACAGAAAAAGCACAGGAAGTTGTTAAAAAGATAGAAGATAAGGATTTGAACCTTTTTTATACCGAAAAAACTCTAAAAGTCCTTGATAAGGAACTTTATATTAATACTAATGAATATATAAAACTTCCAAAGAATATTGATCTGGAAAAGGAAATAAATCTAAAAAACTGGTCCAGATTGAATTTCTACAAAGCCATAATAAGCCAGGAAGACTCTATAAAGAAATTTGATGCATTAACCCCAAATGGAACAATTGAATATTATGGAGGAAAGTATGCGATTCAAACTTCTTATAAAAAGGAAGTTGTACAAATTGCAGGCGTTACAACCGAAGGAAAGCAGGTTTTAAATCCTGAAACCGAATTACTTAAGAATATTCTTCAAGATAGAACCGCAAAGGCAAAAGAAATTAAGAAGGTTAATGATAGAGAAATTCTTGTAGTTGAGGTAAATAAGCTTGTTTCAGAAACAGATAAGACAACAAAGATTATTTATGAATTAAGTAAAGAGAATCTAAGCATACTCAAAGAAACCCATTATGCAGGAGATAAAGCTATATTTGAATTAGCAACAATTGCAACTACCGAACAAAAAGTTAAAGATATTAATGATGTAATCAATGCAAATGAGCTGGATAATAAGCAAATTGAGCTTAAGAAATTTGAACTTTCAGAGTCTCCACAATTCTTTGAATTTAAACAGTCAAAGCTTAATGAATATAGCAAAGAGTATTCGATTTTCAGCTTAAGTAACAGCTCTATTGATACTATTTCGAGATATTCATTCTTTGAATATACATCGGATGAACTCCAGAAATACCGCGAATTTATTCAGGTTTATAATTCAAAAGACTTTATTGCAGAGAGCGGAGTAGAGTTCAAGTCACCAATTTCAAATGAGAATGCACTTGCAAATCAATTTATGGAAAAGGATATTTCCATAACAGTTTATGATTTATTGCCAAAGTCCTACCAGGAAATTGACCCTACGCTTCTCAGCCAGTTAATACTAACTATAGATACCCAGAAGATTGATGCAACTTTAAGAACTCAAAGAAATTCGAGAGTTCTATATTTTCAATTTCATAAGAATTTTTATGTATTTATAGAAAATGCTAATGCTGACAGCAATTATAAATTTACATTAAATGATAAAACCGGAATTACACTTGTTACTGAAGAAAAATTGCTTGATGTAAACAAATATATTGAGGGTAGAGAAGTTAATACTCCAAAGTACAAGGTTATGGATGCAAGTACCATGTCCATCCCGGAAGTATCCAAGCTCAGAAATGATCTTAAGACTAGACTTAAGGCAAAGGATATAACTTTAAACCAGTTTACAAAAAAATCTACAGAAACTCTTTGTGATAAGTTTTTTACAAAGTTGGACAAGGAAATTTATTTAAATTGTTTTGCAGAAAAAAACAGCGGATTTATTGTCCAGCAAAGTATAAATGGCAAGAATGAGAATTTTTATATTTTTTACAAAACAATTAATAAAGATACAAAGGATAAATTTATTAAGGACAATAAATTAAATGAATTAATTCTTGGTAATTATATTATTATCAGCGAATATAAAATTCTTTAGCATTTAATACTTTCCTTATAATGTCATCCTGAGCCTGACGAAGGATGGTTCGTCAAGCTCACCATGACGGCGTTCCGAGCTTGGCGAAAGTCCATTAATTCTATAAGAATATGAGTAGGTATTTCTCTTCCTATAATATTGACTATATAGTCAATATATCCTATAATCATATGTACAAAAGTCAGAACCCAAAGTTCGTTACTTTTGTACCCCTATATACATTATATAGATGTAATCAATCAATTAACCAATTGCTGGTTAAAAGAAAGATTTACAAGTTCTTTAAAAAACCATATTTCTTTTTAAATTTGATTCCCTTTGTGGACTCAAGTTTCGCCCTCTATAATGTCATCCTAAACTCGTTTCGGGATCTCTAATTATAGATTCCGGATCAAGTCCGGAATGACAAAGAAAAGAGCCAAACTTGAGTCCATTTAGTGGATTTCAAAAGGACAATAATCAGCATTCTCGCATTGCGAGCAGCTACGTGCATCTTAAAGCAAAGCCCAAAAGCTGGCTTAAAGATTGCATAACTTCGCCCGTCAAAGGTGAAGAAAGCGGAACCAAGAGCGAAAGCTCGAGGTTATGCTGTAAATATAGATGGTAGAAGCCTGTCTCCGGCATAATCCCGACACTTCAGAGAAGTGACGAGCAAGCCCGGAGTAGTGGTTAAGTATCCGTTTAGTCAATGAGGATAATATGAGTATCAGTCATCACCCGGCCAAGCGAGTCGTCATGACTCTGCT